>NZ_JAPZSO010000167.1:0-3968 GCF_027531715.1 Microcystis sp. LE19-8.1F
CAAAAGTCAAAAGGGAAGAAAAATATGTGTACCTCACTAGCTTATAGCGGTGTGCAGTCGTATTAGGTACAGTGTCACAAGCTATAAACCATGCTAGGCAAAGCTTGGTCTGTATCTCACTCAAGCGCTTACCGCTATAAAAGCTAAAATAGATAGCTGACAGTGATTCTGCTCACAATAGCAATATAGACTAAACCGCCTTGTATTACCGTCTTCTTCTCGATTTTAACACCCTAGAAAACGGGTTAATTGCCTTAACATCCGAACAAAGTCATTATCTTAAAAAAGTTGTTCGTTTAAAATCCCATGACCATTTTATTGCCCTAAATGGACAAGGACAAGCGTGGTTAGCAGAAATAATTGATAATTCGGCCCATCTTTTAGAAGCGATAAACGAAACTACCGAACTACCAGTACAAGTGAATTTAATGGTAGCAATTCCCAAAAATGGCTTTGATGATATCGTCCGCGCTGCCACCGAATTAGGAGTTTATCGGATTATCCCGCTGCTAACAGAACGCGGTTTAGTTAATCCTAGTCCTCAAAAAATTGACCGTTGGCGAAAAATTGCCCGGGAAGCTGTAGAACAATCAGAAAGACAGATTATTCCTATTATCGAAGAACCACAACCATTTTTAGCAATCCTTAAGCGGGGAGCTAACCCACAGACAACTTGTTATATTGGTGTTACCCGTAGAACAGTGGCCCCGCTACTTTCTCAATTGCAAACATCAACCGAGATAACTATTGCCATCGGACCGGAAGGGGGATGGACGGAGGCAGAAATAGAACAAGCGCTCGCCGCTGATTTTCTGCCTGTATCACTGGGAAAACGCATTTTGAGAACAATTACCGCTCCCTTAGTGGCTCTTGCTATCATTAACGCCTATTTAGACAGCTAATTGATTGGAGTTTCTATGTTCAAAGAAATTGCTGAAGCACTCGACCGTCAAGACTATCAAACTGCCGCCCGTCTTGTCAACGACTTCCAGACCCTAGAAAACGATAACCCTTGGCTGAAATTCTACCAAGCGCGTTTAAGCGAAATCAAGGGAGAAATCGGACTAGCAGGGCAAGAATACCGAAAAATGTTGCAAGTTAGCACTAATACTCAACTTATCGCCCAAATTCGTCAAGGAATCGCCCGCTTAGAAGCGATTGAACGGGTGGAAGTGGAACAGCAACAACAACAGCGACAGGCTGCCCTCGAAAAAGCCAAAACCAACCCTAGTAATCGAGAAATGGGGCTGTTAATTCTTGAACCGGTGGCTAACGAAGAAAAACAGCCCTTAGCCCAAAAATTTGCCCAAATATTTAAAATAGATGCCTATAGCGCCCGCTTACAAATCCCTAGCCGTTCGTGGCGCTTGTATCGAGTCGGGGCGATGGCAGAATTAGCAATATATGTTCACGACTTGCAAAAAGAAGGAATTCCCTGTTTTTGCCAGCCAATTACAGCGATTAACCGGCCTAGGGTCTATTTAGCTCGATATTTCCGGGCTATCCAACCAGAAGCCACCCTAGTCTATCAATCTTCCCATAGCGACCTAACCGCAAGTATAACTTTTGATTGGTCAGAAGTTACCGCCGTGGTAGAGGGAATCTTGCCGATTTTTGGGGAATGTGTCGATATGGATGCGCGCCGCAATCAAGTGAGAAAAATTAGTATTCTTGATTATGCCCAGATTATTGATCTACATTTGAAAAAACAGGATTTAATTATTCGTATTTGCGATCACCATTACCACTTTCAAGCGGGGATTACTTTTTCCGACCACCAACAAAGTCGGGAAAGACAGACCACCAATCGGGATAACTGGAATCATTTCGCTTCTTACCTAAAACAACAACTAGCAGCAGTTCCCCTGTGGTCAGATTTTCCAGCTTTTGCCGAAACCACCGCCGATTTTTACGAATTACTGCCTATGGTCAATCCCCATTTGGACTTATTACGCATTGAAGACACCTACTGGGACACCGCCTTTCAACTCTATAGCGCCCTCATCTTTCTCGAAAAAACTCCCCCTACCGCAACTTTATGACCCCTAGTAGCCCTTCTAACACCTCTTTCGACTGGTTTAACCCCTCGCCCCAGCAAGACAGCGATTTACTGGCACAAATCGGCTTTATCCCCGGTTTCAAAGAATTTCTCACCCTGCGACAGGTTCACGCCTTGGAACACGCCACCGTCTGGGTATTAAGCGAAATGGCCGCCCGTCGTCAATCCCCTTTTGACCATTCCCCAGCGGATAACGAGGCCCTGGGGGGACTCTCCACCGATAGGGGTTTTTATCTCTACGGACAGGTTAATACAAATGAACTGCAAATTGCAGCCAAACAGGCACTCCATCGTCTCAAAAATGGCGAGGGGCAATTGGCATTACATCCGCGTTGTGGCACCAATTTATCGGTAACTTTAGCCTTAACCGCCGGCTTAGTCTTAGGAACTCATCTTATCTTCCCCAGAGGTCCGATTTCTCAGTTATTAGGCTTAGGTTTAGCCACCGCCACCGCTTTTCAAATCGGGCCAGATGTGGGAATGTCGGCCCAAAAATACCTGACCACAGCCATTCCCTTTAACTTAACAATCGTTAATATTGCACCAAAGGCAGACCTATGGGGACGTTCGGGGCATTTCGTCCAAACAGAGTGGCAAGATTTGCAATAAAACTTAAAGTAAAAACCCTTTCGGCAAATTCGCTCTGATTGTAACCTGTTAACTAAACCCTAAAAAAAACAACACCTATGCCTGGAATCGAACGCGGAGCCAAAGTTAGAATCAAACGTAAAGAGTCTTACTGGTACAACGATGTGGGAACCGTAGCCAGTGTTGATAAAAGTGGTATCCTCTATCCCGTTATCGTTCGTTTTGACACTGTTAACTACAACGGTTTTAGTGGTAGCGCCAGTGGACTGAATACCAATAACTTCGCTGAAAGTGAATTGGAACTCGTTAAGGCTGCCCCCGCTAAGAAATAAAGCTGAGTAAAATTCGGCCTATCATCACTGACTGACTGACAGGAATTCTCTCTTGTTGGTCGGTTTTTTTATAGCTATCAGCCAATCAGTTATCAGTTATCAGTTATCAGTTATCAGTTTACTGTTTACTGATATTTGGATAAATAGGGCTGGCTGAATAATGGTAAAACCCTTTTAAAATAAGGCTTTTGACCTGTTAAAATCCGATGTTCATGCTGCGAAAATAGGATTGGGACCTTCAAAAACCTGGCATTATCCTTCTTATAGTACATAAACTGGTACTAAAAAAGAGGGCAACAAAGCCTGAAACTCCTGACTTGAAAGAGGGTGTAGGGTGTAGGGTGTGGGGTGTAGGGTGTAGGGTGTGGGGTGTGGGGTGTGGGGTGTGGGGTGTGGGGAAGGAAACCTCTTTCATCTCTGGTGGCGAAAATTTTGTAATTGTCCCCCCGATAATTCGTGAGGATAACGCTTGAGAATTGCCTCTTTTTGTTCCTGAATATAAGTTCTAATTTTTTCTCTGACATGACCCTTATTTTCTAAGGGAAAAGTTTCTATATACTTCTCCTCTAACTGTTCATCACTGGGTAATAAGCGCACTTCTTGCAGATATTGCTTGATTTTTTGCCTGTTCGGGGGTGACTTTTTGATGCAGTAAAATGGCTTCGGTGAGTTGAAACCCGATGTTATAAACTGGGTTAAGAGAACTCATTGGTTCTTGGAAAATCATCGCCATTTCTCCCCCGCGATAATAACGCAATTCTTCCGGGGGAATAGATAATAAATCTACTGCTTGCATTGACTGACTTTTTGCTGGACGAAAGCAAATTTCTCCCCCAGTAATTTTTCCAGGAGAGGGAACCAGTCCCATGAGTGCGAGGGAGGTGACGGATTTTCCTGAACCCGACTCCCCCACACAACCGAGAACTTGACCTTTCTGCAAGCTAAAACTAATGTTATTAACGGCGACTGTTGTTCTTTTCTGATTAGAA
>NZ_JAPZSO010000132.1:0-6482 GCF_027531715.1 Microcystis sp. LE19-8.1F
TCCTATCAAGAAACATGGTCGCCGAGCAAAAAGCCTCTTTCGGCTAGGTTTAGACCACCTTCGTCATCTTATTCTCAATCCTTCATTACCTAACTTTTCTCTTTTTCTCCAGTCCTTACATTTTTTGTCCTGTACTTAGACTAGTTGTATGAGGAATCACACCAATCAAAGCTCGATCCTCATCTCCATAAGGTTCACTCACAACAAGAGCGGGGCGTACTTTTGCTGCTATCCCAAAATCAATCAACCAAACTTCGCTACGAACTGGCTTCGGATTCCCCATCTGCTTCCTCCTCTGCATCTAGACGAGCAAACGATTGAGCGGCAAAAAGAACTGCATCATCATTACTCCAATCACCATAGTCTCCAGTCGGACTCAGGCTGGCTGAAAGGAACTCAGATTTTTCTCTAGCTGAAAGTTTTTTGAACTGTCTAAGAAGTGTTACAACGGCTTCACTCATGGCTTCAACTGATCGCTTGTAGATTACTTTCTGTCCACTAGGTTAGCACGGCGCTCGCTCTTTCAAAAACCAAAACAATCGCGGTTTTAAAGTTTAATTAACCAGAAGCGGGTGATCGCACTGGATGAAGGTGTTTCTAAGGCGATCGCCCACACCTTGCGGTGGTTCGGTGAAGCGGATTTGTCCATCCTGATAAATGCCTTCGATGGTTTTTAGCATGGTTTGCTGTTTGGCTGGTTTCCTCTTCAATTTTAGCAGCTAATTTCAACGGGCTGGATATGCCATAATTTAGAGTGTAAGACATGGAGAGCCATTAGGGATTGATCGAGTGGTTTTGTTATCTCGACAAAAGCGGAGAAAAAGTAATTTATGGCAACGTCGTTTTTGGGAATATTTAATGTGAGATGAACGAGATTATGGGTTACATTGTGATTATATTCATTACAATTCTGGGCGGCATGGGTTCTGTTTAAAACCGTAAGATTGGCTGTTTTCTAGGGTTTATCGGTTTATCAGGGCTTTTATCTGACCGATTGGGGCATGATAAAAATTCCCATTATTCCCGATAATATTGGCGATGAGTAACAGTAAGTAGGGTTTGCTGAAAAAGTTTTTCCTAGGGGCAGGGTGTAGGGTGTGGGGTGTGGGGTGTGGGGTTTTACCGATTTTGAGGGGGTCAATTACCTAATTTTCAGGGAAAAAGTCCCTGAATTTCCCCCTGATCACTCCCATATCTGGTACTTTTTGAGGGGAAAAAAGTCCAAAAGTCTTATCCAACAAGGTTTTTAGATTTATTCAGCAAGCCCTAAGTAGTCGTGCAAAATTAATTTCCTAGTCGAGACAGGAGACAGGAGACAGGAGACAGGAGACAGGAGACAGGAGACAGGAGACGGGAGACAGCTATTAGGGATCGGATTTGAGTTTTCAGTTCACTGTTTCCTCACACCAGAAGTCTGACGGAGTAGTGGCTTAGATGTGTAATTAATTTTGCTTAGGTACTTAGTAATTTAAAGCAAAAAGGCGCGTTGAGTAACGCACCCTACGCGATCTACACGATCACTGATCGCCAATAAGAGCGGCGATAACACTTTAGGAATTTAAATCTACTGCCCAACAAATGCCAACTTCTCCGTTTTTGAGTACTTTTTTATTGAAATAATCTGGAATTTGTGTGCGTGTGTGTTCTGTAAAGTAGATCCCTAAGACAACAAGGACAGATCCCTTATAGGCAGGCTTGAGTTCGTGAATCAATTTCTTCACATCATCTTCAATACCAGGAACAAAATTTTGATAGTTTTCAAAAGATTGACACTTAAGTTCCACAATTACACTTTGAGCACCCGAAGTCATAGAGTTGAATAAGAAGTCTGCTGCTTTTCTTTTTGAGGTATATACGGCTTGTTCGCGAAGAATGTCGTAAGTGTTATTGATCTGTAAAATGTAGCTATAGATTTCAGCTTGGGCCCAACCTTCCCAACCACCTTTCTGCGGCCACTTACTTGCAATTGCCTTGACATTCGCTTCGCCCCATTCGAGGACATAGGAAATAAAATCTTTATACGATATAGTTGCCATTTACGTGATCCTTATTATTTTTATTGTTTAAAATTGCCGTTAGATTTTAACGTGCTTTAACGTACCGCTATAACCTGTTAGGCATTCAAACTGCACTAGTAAAATTGCGGCAAAAAGTCTTCTGGCGAAGGCTTTGTAGAAGTTATCATGCAGTTTAGATGCTCAACAGCTTAGCAATTCGACTTGATTTTTGAGAAAGACAGAGAATTAAGCGCCCATCATGTAAGAAAAAGAATTGCAGATTTCATTGGGGATCAGTATAGGTACTAATATAATCATTCCTAATAAGGCTGAAACAATTAAAATGGCTCTAATCCATGGGATACAAAGGTTTACTTGTCTCGTTTTTAATTAAAATGATTATATAGTCATTTCAGATAAGTCTGATACACTCTAGACCGACAAAACCCTTATGAACTCTGGGATTGATATTCTCAATCTTAATTGAAATGACTATACTTCCAAATCTGCTTTCAATTCTCGCCGAAAGTCTGCTTCTTACATTTCCGAAAGTGCCACCATCTATAGTGTTCCTAAATGAGTCGTAAGCTAAATTTGGATTAAAAGCCTTACCCAGCAAAGATTACAACTTGCACATGATTTAGGATTACTATAGAATCGGACAACAGCTAAATTAAGCGACAGTTGACCATATTACAACTCGGTAACAGCACTTTAGAATTCAGTAAGCGTTGCTTAATCAAGCTATGAATGCAAATTTTGCACATATCTCAAAGTTAGTTTGAGTCTGGGTTTTAGAAATAGCATAAATAAAGATTCATATTTAAAATCAGCAACGCCTAGAATTCAGTATTTATGTCTCACCTTTAAGCCTATTGGCAATAGCTTGTTTCATCAGGCTTTGGACATTAGCTTTCAGCTGCTCGATTATGTCTTTGTAGAAACTGAGGGACTCGAATTGTGCTTCACTGGTGACATTTGCCAGTGCGTCGTTGTAGCGATTTTCCGCTTTCTCTAGATCGTCCAAAGCATTTTGCAGTGATTCCACCCTTTCAATTTCTGGGTCTGGTTGAACCTGTGCCAAAATGTAAGCATTGGCAACAACAATAATATCTTTGTTTCCCCAAACATTTTGGGCTGACACCGTCATGGAGTTGCAAGCGTAGTATGTAGCATAGTTGTCCAAACCTGATCTGAATTGATTAAAAACGTATGAAACGCTCGTGCTTGTGCTGGAGGACGTAGCAGCAAGAGCTAAAGTAGTTTTCACTAATCCACCCAAATCTTCAACGAATGGAATAATATCTTTATCGTCCTTATGGGCTTGTCCAAAATAATCCGTAGCGGTCTTGGTTATGGCATCTACATATGCGTCTACCCCTTTCAAATTATACTCATCCGAGAACTTAGAATACGATGCAAAGTTTTCGCTCACTACTTTAACGATGCCTTTTGAGTTCGAGTTAATGTATGTTTCCGCTGCAACTTGGTCATTTTTTAGCGCAGTTACTGCGTTTGCAACAGCCTGTTGAACGGCTTTTTTGGCATCTTCACTTTTGTTAATAGTGTCTTGTAAGCTAGGACTATGACCCATTTTGTACCTCTGTAAATAATTGTGTTGATTTAATTCACAATCACGATACAACGTCTTTTTATTTCAACACAACCAAAGTTTACCAACTTAAGAAAAAAATCCACAAAATTCCCCAAATGCCTACCCCACCTAACTTCCAGCCCCTCAACCCTCCCGCAAAAATCCTTAACTTGGGAAAAATCCCCAACTTTACCAACTTAAGCCCAAGCTTTGTCAAAATATCCTGACAATCTCCCCACTCTCCCAACCCCAAACTTCTACTTCATACCCAAGACACCAAAAACAACTATGCCAGCATCCCACCTTGTGCATCTCCACAGACCAGAAACCCACCCCACCGCAGAAACGAGAGAAACCTCTTGCCTCGGCAACCCTGGGATGATCCCACAGTAACAAACCTATAATGAAAAAAAGCCAAGCCTTAACAACCCTGAAATTAACCTTAAAACCCGAACACCAAAAGCTGATCGAAGCCAAACTAAATACAGGGCGTTATGCCAATCCAGATGAAATCATTGCCGAAGCCTTGCAATTACTGAGTAAATGCGATCGCTATCAACAATGGGCAATCGAGTTTGATCCCCCTAAATCCCCCGTTCGGCTGAGCTCACGGCCGAAGCCTTAAAAAAGGGGACTTTCTTGAAGAGGCGAAGGAATTGATGGAGAAACCGCGATACAATCAGCGATCGCCCGATAAATCTCTATAATATTCTATAATATCGAGTATTCCCCCATCCCAAACCAGCCATGACAGCCAAAGAACAACTCCTACAGGAAATCGAAACCGCCTCCGATGAAACCATTGACCAACTCCTCAACTTCCTCCATCAAACCCAAACCACCAAACCGAAACAACCCTTTTGGCAATTTATCGAAGAACTCACCGCCGATATTCCCCCAGAAGTCTTAGAAACCCTACCCACCGATGGAGCCGAACAACACGATCATTATCTTTATGGCACACCAAAACAATAATAATGAAAGTCATTTTTGCTGATACTTTTTATTGGATTGCCTTGATTAATCCCAGAGATAACTGGCACTTTATTGCCTTAAATTATGCCCGGAAATATACAGATGATTATCTAATAACTACCGATGGCATTGTAGATGAAACACTCAATTATTTTGCAACTAAAGGTGCGATTATGCGTCGAAAAGCTCTTGCGACCTACTTTCAAATCCGTCAAGAGCCGAACATGGAAATTATTTCTTATACGCCTCAACTCAGACAAGCTGGAATTCAACTATTTGATGAACGTCCTGATAAGGGCTATAGCCTGACAGACTGCATTTCTATGATTGTGATGAAACAAAGGAGAATTGCAGAAGTATTAACCCATGACAAACACTTCACCCAAGAAAACTTGCGGATTTTGTTCCAAGATTCTAATTTTAATAATCTTACTTGGAATTTGATTGCCCAGAGCAGTATTTCATTATTGATCTCCACAAAATCGGGCATCGTCAGGAAATTTATCAAGCATAACGGCAATAGCTATAATATCGAATATCTCCCGTCCCCAAAACTCCCTACTCCCTTGACCAGCAATGAAAAGCGTCACCTCAAGTAAATTACAAAATAACCTAGACCAACTGCTCGATGAAATCCTCAACACAGGAAAACCCCTAGAAATTGAGCGCAACGGCAAACGATTAATCATAAGTCCTGTTGAAACCGTAGATAAATTACAAAAATTAATTTATCGTCCTCAAGCCATTATTGGCGATCCCGATGATCTTGTACAAATCAGTTGGGAACAGGAGACAAACCTTGATTTACCTTGATACTCATATTGTTGTCTGGCTTTATGCAGGACTAACTGCTAAATTAAGCGATTGCGCCAAACATCTAATTAACGAGAATGAACTCTATATTTCGCCGATAGTAAGGCTAGAGTTACAATATTTATACGAAATTGGGCGAATTACTGAAAAATCAGACGACATTGTTCTAGAATTAGTAAGTTGCCTTGATTTAAAGGTATGTAAAAAAGATTTTAATTTAATTATTAATCAGTCTGTAATTATTAACTGGACTCGTGATCCCTTTGATCGCTTAATTGTTAGTAACGCTTCAGTAGATCACCATATTTTGCTAACCAAAGATTATCACATTTTAAATCATTATGAAAATGCCGTATGGGATTAATCACAATCTATGGGAAATTGATGAAGCATAACGGCGATCGCATCATTCAATCGCTAAATAACGATGGACTCCTATAGGTTAAGTACATAATAACTGTTCAAGGAGAATCATCAGCGAATTCACCAGGTTAAAATCCTGACTCCTAGCGCAAACTTTAAATATTGTAAAAAAAGTAATTTTTTGTATTCCCATTGATTACCATAATGGAAAATTCTGCTAATCTCTATGTTGATGAGGTAACTTATGGAACAGTCAAAGGGTAAATCCTTTCGTCAACGCGGCGTAATATTAACCTCCATCGGCTACCAAAAACTGCACCGTGCTAAAGTGAATTGGGAAATAAAACAAAACACTCGCTGCACCTTAGACATTCTTAGCCAACAAACCGGACTGACCGTCAATACCCTCAGTAAAATTTTTAGTTGCTCTTTCGCCGTTGATAAACGTAGTCTGTACGTCTGCTTTTCTGCCTTTAATCTCGATTTAGACGGTCAAGATTATTTATCCAGTTTTACCCTTGCCTACAAAGACGGCCAATTTTCACATTGGGGGATAAATATGAACTGTTAAAAAGACGGTGACAGCTAATAAAATCGCACTGACTAGGGTGGTAATAGTCTCGACAATCGGCGCGGACTCGGATTTATCTCTTTTGGCCAAAACACTGACCAAAGCGCTGTGAAAAGGGCCGTTAATACCACCGAGGAGAATTAACAGAAAACCGGGGATAACGTAGGCA
>NZ_JAPZSO010000052.1:0-3825 GCF_027531715.1 Microcystis sp. LE19-8.1F
CTAGCCCGATTGCATCGCCAAACACTCTGCTATTCTAAGTCTACAGAAATGTTAGGATACTCTATTCGTTTATTAATTCATTATCTGAAGTTTCAAGAAGTGCCTATTCCTTACTGATTCATAGCTTAATTCAGCAACGCCCGATCAGCGATCCCGTAGGGTGCTTTACTTGACGCATCTTTTTGCATTTAATGTTATACATCGTTATAAATTTTTCATATTAGACCTCCTGCAAAAGTCTTATTCAGCTACTTGATGATAGCCTAAATTAAGTTCATAGTTGTAAATGCCGGCAATTAAATTAAATCTTAGACCAAATCGCCGTCTCCGATTCCTATATCTTGAGGATAAAACTCTAAATATCTTCAGACTTCTGTGGATATGTTCGATAACAATTCTTTCTCTTGATAACTGGCGATTAAACTTTTTTTCTTCTAAACTTAATTTTTGCTTTTTCTTTTTTTTGTAAGGAATTCTACTATTTTCATGATGCTTTTGAAGTCCTTGATAGCCTTTATCTGCTAAACATTCAATACTTTTATCGATCCCAATTTGACTATTTTTCCAAAGGTTAAAGTCATGTATTCTCCCCTTTCCATGAGCGGTGCAGATTATCATTCCTGTTTTTTGATCGGCAAGAACTTGAGATTTTAATGTATGATAGCCTTGTTTGCCGCTATAGTAATTTCTCTGCTTTTTTTGAGGTTTTTCTATCTCATGCTCCAACCCATCTACTACCACTATCTCTAGGTCAATATTGGGCTGTTGAACTGTCTTTTTTCCTGGCAGATTAAACAATCCTGATTTCATGAGAATACCTTCTACTTTTTTAGTAATTCGTAGGGCGGTTGTCTCATTAATCTCCCAATTAATTGCAAGATGGAAATAAGTACTATATTCCCGCAAATACTCTAATGTCATCAAGATTTGGTCTTCTAGACTTAATTTACTTGGCCTTCCAGATTTTTTTTGAAGAACTTTTTCGGCGGCTAAAACTTTCACCATATCATTAAATGTTTCAGGATACACGACCCAAAAGCGTTTGAAGTCTTCTGGATTCAAATTTTTTACTTTTTCGTAAGTCATTATTTTTCTGAGTGTTTTACTTTATTTTACATAATAAGTTCCGATTTTTGCAGGAGGTCTATTATATGCGTTACGCTACGCTAACAAATTCCACATTGCGATCGCCCTCTTCTTGTTAATTAAACTTTAAAACCGCGCTCGCCTAAAATTGAGGTTTAATATAATCGTCCCAAGCTCTAAGTAGATAGACAGCATCTTCGTTTGAAATCCTTCCCAATTTAGCAAGCAGTAAGTTTTTTTCCAAGCAATCAAGACGGGATAAACGTACAGTAGAGGGAACCCTCAAACCACTATTGGCCCAATCTTTTAATAATATGTCTGTTTGTGTTCGGGGCATTGCTGAGGTTACTGCCGTTACAACCACGTCATCTCCATCAACCCAAAGAATCAACACAGGTCTTTGTTTTTGGCAACCCAGAAATCACCTCCTTTAATAGTCGTCATATAAACCTTCATCTTCTGGGGCATAACTGTTCAGAAAAGAAGAATGAAGGCGATCGCTAACTAAGGTTTTGGGCTGAATGGTGATCACCCACTTGCCTTTACCAATTCCTTGCACAATAGAACTGGGAAGATTGAGTTGCTCCCCTTCTTCAATTTCTACTTCAAAAGCTAATTTTAATAACTGATTTTTCATAAAACAAAAACACTTATAATATTGAAGATATTAGCACAGAGTGTAGAAGCATCAGTGATCGCCATCATCAAAAGTGAAAATGACTCGGCTTTGCAATAAAGCATAAGCTAACTGTTCCTCATTCAGAAGCCCCAATCAGTGCTTTCTCTGAAGACATTGTAACATCAATCCCTCGCATCCTTAAACCTTTGGCGATCACTAATGACTAACATGGTACACCCAAGAAATGTCAATTCCATCCCAACCTAAATACACCTGTAAAGAATGTTAAGTTTTTACCCCATCAAATCCTGACATTAATCCGTATTGTTTCAATTTTCGTTCAATCCTGATGTATTTCTGCTGATAACTGCTTCACTTTTCTAAAGGATTCAATTATCCCACTAATCGAAAAGCAGCATCAATCGGCAATTGTAACGGAAATGGTTGATTCCAGCGTTTCGAGAAAAATAAAATCTCCAAATTCTCAATCTCCCCAGAAGTCGGATTTAGACGAGCGACAATTTCATCCCCAATCTCCTCCGACTCTTGATCTGCATAGGGAGAACAGACATCTACATAAAGAATATCTCCCGTCGGGTCATAGCGAAAAGTTAGATTTTTTTCCATACCATTATTCCCCCTGTAATTTTTCGGGCTGTGTATATAGTCACGATCCAATGACGACTAAGATTAGATTGGGAAACCACCACCACAATTAAAAATCGTCCCGTCCGAATCGTTGAAAACCACTTAGAAAATAACAACGCCTTTTCATCGCGATCGCTAGAACGAATTAAATCTGGATCAGCTAAAGTCTGGGCTAATTGCTCCTCATAATCGGGTAATGTCCCTGGATGGCGATCAATAATATGCTGTTCTCGCTCATCGGTTAATTCAACCTCTACCTCTAAATAACTACAGAAAAAAGACCTTGCCAAATTTTCTTCATGTCTCCAAAACTGATCTTAAATTTAAAAACCAAAACTTAATCATCGGCGATCGCATCTGCCAATATCAGAGACATGAAACGTGAAAACAACTCAGCCTTGCGACAAAGCATAAACTAATTGCTCTTGATCAGAAGCCCCAATCAGTCCTTCCTCTGAAGACATTGTAACATCAATCCCTCGCATCCTTAAACCTTTGGCGATCGCATTAGAGACACTTTCATCAAGGTGAAACTTAAGCTTGTTGGCCATTATTTCCCTTTAAAAGTTTTTCGACCAAAGAAGGTTTATCCCCTTGTAACTGTTTGGCAAAATTTTCGCTGGATTCAATATCTTGACGAATTTGTTCTCGATGATCATGGTAATAAGCTAAAGCTGCATAGACATCAGCTAAAGTAATTGTTGGATAATTATAAACAATCTCATCAGGAGACATTGCCATTCTTTCATGCCAAATAACAATATCTTGTACCTTAATACGATGACCAGCAATACGAGGTTTACCGCCACAAACACCAGGCGTTACTTCAATATGCTGTTTAAGCACTAAAGATGACATAATAACTCATTTACTCTACTTCTAAAGATTATTATACATTACGCTAACATATCCTACCGTTACTTCTATAATTAGCTCCAAAGACCATCATAACCAACTAAAACCATGACTCAATACGTCCATCACTGAGTTCAAGATATATCATGGGTTCTTCTGCCCAGGCTCGAATAGCGGCAGGCTCAACGGTCATCATGGGATTAACGGTTGTGGAAATCACGATCAGCACTCCTTATTCTAATTACCGTTGGCATTCAGTGAAATTTGTCGTCATTGAGAGCTGCTAGTTCTTCATTTTAGCCGGAAATTGTGGCGGAGGAACTAGAAGATGGCATTTAGCGCGATCACCGATTTTCTAGAGTGCGTTACTTAACGCTCCTTTTTTCTGGTTTATTCTCCCAATCACAATTACAAAAACTTGGATAACGACAGTAACAACAATTTGCAACTATGGGTTTACATTTGAGTCGTGGAACGCTCAAGGGGTGACAGAAAGGTTAAAGAGCTTGCTTGATAAGGCTCATAGCCGTTAACCCTTTGGAGAAATAAGGGTTTTTCTGGGGTTTGAGGCGTATCAAAGAAAGGGCAAGTTCCGAAAAAATATCCATCGACTCAAC
>NZ_JAPZSO010000126.1:0-1249 GCF_027531715.1 Microcystis sp. LE19-8.1F
TAGGGCATACGGGAACTTTCGGGCTAGATCCGATAAACGCTTGGGGAGAGAATACCTCTACTTTTTCAGAAGCGATTCTGTCTAAGCAAGTAATCTCTTTGAACCAAGAATCCCCGTCGCTTTAGCGCGGGGAGTGTCAAAGCTAGGTATCGTTGGCGATCTATTGCGATTGTATCTGATTAAACCCATAGATGCAGAAGCCACCAGAGAAATGGTACTTTAATCAGTTATCACGCGATGTGCAACTAAGGGGAGACAAGGAACTGAAACTGCAAGGGGTCAGGGCTATGACGATTAAGCCAGTAGCAAACTGTGTGAGCTAAAAGCTTACGGTTCAGACGACTGATTAAATGCCAGAAATCTCTTGCCCACACCTTTTCTATCGAAAAACGCTCACTGAGTTGTCCAATCACAGTTTCGCTCAAACGTCTGGTTCTCTGGAGTAGCTTGAGATAGTTAGGGGAACGCAAATCCTGCATATTGGAACGACAGGGAGTATCCAATTGGATACCATACTGTTGCAGTTCGGCTTTTAGTGGAGCGGACAGATAGCCCTTATCTCCGATGAGTAGCCCCTTAATCGAAGGGACGAAATCCCAAAGAGCTTCTCGTTCAGTCCCATTGGCAGAGGTGAGGCAAAAACCCGTAATAATAACCGTCTCAGTCACTAGCAAATGACCATGAAAGCCATAGTAGGTTGGCCTCTTGGCGGCACAGTATCCATAGGTAGCTAGGTCGGGAAAGAGATGACAGCCAGCCGCGCGACGAAAAGAACACAAGGGAATAGGTAGCCCATCAATCAGATGAATGTCAGAGGAAAAAGCTCCCAACTGTGTGGCTAAGGCAACTGGGATGATTTGCTTGTATTGCTGGACTTCCCCCGTATAAACATACTAGCTATGGCTAAAAGTCTTACAGAGCCTGAGTTAAAGCAATATAATACTAATTAACTACTGGACACAAAATCCTGAAGTCCTTACGCAGATAGGGTTTGAGGCAAAATTTTTCAAATTTGACCTTTCGACCATTATAGCTTGTTTCGGGGCAGAAAACCAGCAAAAACATGGCTACAGAGCGAATCCCTTACTCTAGAGATTAATGACACTATCTGTTAAAATCAGGTTAGCGATCACTATACAGCCAACTCTACGGAATCGCTCTACTCCAGATACAGTCAACGGTACAGCCATTTTCAAGGGAAAAATGTACCCAGTAGCCTCTTTTCAATTTTTTCTGAGAAGCGACCTGC
>NZ_JAPZSO010000123.1:0-28920 GCF_027531715.1 Microcystis sp. LE19-8.1F
GACAGAAGGACTGCTATCTATCTCGGAATGGTTGGCAAAATCCTCCATTGTTTTTACCAAGAGTTGTCAAACAATCCGAAACTGGTTTGGAGAAATCATTAGTTATTTCGAGCGAAGAACAACGAATGGGGTAGTCGAGGGAATCAACAATAAACTTAAACTAATAAAACGGCGAGGCTATGGCTTTAGAAACTTTCGGAATTTTTGGGTTAGAAGTATGTTATCTTGGCATCTTGTCTGTTGATTTAGCATAAAGAGTAACGAAGAGCCAGTGATTTTTGCCTTTTCTCGATTCTTTGAGTCTTTCTGTTTTCTAGAAAGGCTTTTCCGATGCTCTTCGCCACCTCTGATAATGTTTCTTAAAATGCTTAGGATTAGACCCTTTATCGCCGTCGCTGGTAATTATACTAAATCCGTTGGGTATAGGCTACATATCAGGACAGGCACTCATGCAAGAGGCACTCATGCAAAAGAGGGAATAGATAATCAGTCTTTAATAACCGGATTTAGTATAATTGTTGTGATTGGCTTGATCGTAAAAATCAACTCGCTCAATTTCGGGAATAAGATGAGTTAACCAGGCAGTATAAAGCTTTTTTTCGGTACTTCTTCCTTCAACTAAAAAATAAATATTCATCGATTAACTAATTCCTTGGGGAAATTCTTCTAAGACATTGATAAGATCAATAAAGGCTTTTTGTCGAGTTTTAGAAATATGAAAATCGACCGCATTGTTTACCTTAATTACTCCTCCTTTACGAGTGACTATTTTCCAATAGGCAGGACTGATATTATTGATTATATAGGGATGATGACTGGTAATAATAAACTGTAAATCTCGATAATTAACTAATAAATCTTCTGTTAAAGTGTCCAAACAGTTAACCCCCAAACTATTTTCAAATTCATCGATTAATATAACGCTGCCAGCAGCAGATAATTCGATCGTTGCTAAGAACATCAGGCTTTTTATCATTCCAGAGGAGATATTTGGGTCTAAAATCCAGACATGAGAGTTTTTTTCTTTTATTTGTATGCGAGGTGGCTCTTCAAATAAAACCATTGGAGTTGATGAAACAAACAGATCACCTAGTTTTAATGGTTCTAAAAATTCTATTTTTAAATCTTCAACTTGAGGGAAAATATCTAAAAACTTTCTCTTTATTATCTCGAACGTATCGGGATATTTTTGATATGTGATCAGTAGTTTGTCGGAAATACGAAGTTGACTCGATTGTAATTCATAGAGAGATTTATATTCGGCATATTCGTCGTTTTCCAAGATTTTATCAACTGCTGAATATGAGCTATTAAACTTAAGTGAATTGAAAATCATTTTGTTAAATTCCTGTCGAACAGGGAAAACATCTTCTTCTTGATTGAAAAGCTCTATACAGCTTAAATAAGATGGTAGTTTTGGTGTCTTTGAATGTTTAAACTCAATTACCTCTTGGTTTCTTTCGATCAAAACCTCTTGATCTTTTAAAAGAGTTTCCCTAATTATACTAACCTTATTTTCGCCGTCATTACTATTGACTTCATCTTCTTCAATCTTGATGAGAGAACGCGCTTTTTTTACCTCAAATTCACCCAACCAATGATAACGAACATTATCATTGGTTAAAAGTTCCACATCCCATTTCACCCCATTTATGGATGCACCGTTAGCGATTCTTTTTAAATTACTAATAGCCTTTAAAATCGAGGTTTTTCCTGCACCTGAGATACCAACTAATAAATTCAAATCTGAAAAAAAGTCGCAAGAATCTATACTTAATCCAGAGGCTAAATCTTGATAGGATAATCTCAAAAGCTTCATAATAATTAGCCACTGCCAAAACTAAAAAGGGTGAGTTAATTCTCACCCCTAGACTTTACTGCGGATCGAGTTTTAGAACTGCCATAAATGCTTCCTGGGGGACATCAACAGTTCCGATCGCTTTCATCCGTTTCTTCCCTTTTGCTTGCTTGTCTAACAGCTTTTTCTTGCGGCTAATATCACCACCATAACACTTAGCTAAGACATCCTTTCTTAAAGCGGGAATATGTTCACTAGCGATGATTTTAGAACCAATAGCTGCTTGAATGGGAACCTTAAATTGATGCCGGGGAATCAATTCCTTTAACTTTTCGGTTAAAGCGCGACCAACATAATAAGCTTTATCCCGGTGAACGATCATCGCTAAAGCATCAACGGGATCACCATTGACCATAATATCTAATTTAACTAGCTCATTTTCCCGATAGCCAATTAATTGATATTCCATACTAGCGTAACCGCGCGATCGAGATTTTAATTGATCAAAAAAGTCCGTCACCACTTCTGCTAAAGGTAACTCATAAATCAAAGCGGTGCGGGTTTTAGTAAAATAACGCATATCCTTGAAAACTCCCCGACGACTTTGACATAATTCCATCAAAGCGCCTACATAGGTTTCCGGAGTAATCATTTCCACTTGGATATAAGGTTCCTCAATTTTTTCCCGTTTTTGTGGGGAAGGTAACAAACTAGGATTATCCACTTCGACAATTTCCCCATCGGTGGTAGTGACCTGATAAACTACCGAGGGAGCAGTGGTAATTAAATCCAAGTTATATTCCCTTTCTAGTCTTTCCTGGACGATTTCCATGTGTAGCAGTCCCAAGAAACCGCAACGGAAACCAAAACCCATGGCGCTAGAAGTTTCCGGTTCGTAGGATAGAGCTGCATCGTTTAATTTTAACTTTTCCAGCGCATCTTTGAGATCGGCATACTGATCGGCATCCGTGGGGAATAATCCGCAGAAAACCATCGGTTTTGCCTCCGTATAACCGGGTAAAGGCTCTTGTGCTGGTTTAGCGGTTAGAGTAATCGTATCACCCACCCGGGCATCGGCGACGGTTTTAATCGCGGCTGCCAGATAACCCACTTCTCCCGCGTGCAGTTCATTTACCTGTACCTGTTGCGGTGATAAAATTCCCAATTCATCGATCACAAATTCTTTACCGGAAGCCATAAAACGAATTTTATCGCCCTTTTTCACCCGACCATCCATGACGCGGAAATAGACAATTACCCCTCGATAAGCGTCGTAATAACTATCAAAAATTAAAGCTCGGAAGGGTTCTTCGAGGGTATCTTGGGGAGGGGGAACTAATTGGACGATCGACTCTAGAATATCATTAATACCGATCCCAGCCTTAGCCGAAGCCCGAATCGCCTCACTACAGTCTAAACCCACCACTTCCTCGATTTCCGCCGCGACCCGTTCCGGTTCGGCACTGGGTAGGTCGATTTTATTTAAAACTGGGATAATTTCGAGGTTATTTTCCAGCGCTAGGTAAACATTGGCTAAAGTTTGCGCCTCTACTCCTTGGGACGCATCCACAACTAATAAAGCTCCCTCGCACGCCGCTAGAGACCGAGAAACCTCGTAGGAAAAATCCACATGGCCGGGGGTATCAATCAGATTGAGAACGTATTTTTGACCATCCTTAGCGGTATAATCCATGCGTGCCGCTTGTAACTTGATGGTGATACCTCGTTCCCGTTCCAAGTCCATATTATCGAGAAATTGTTCTTTCATCTCCCGTTGGGCTACGGTTCCCGTAATTTGCAGGAGGCGATCGGCGAGAGTTGATTTACCATGATCGATATGAGCGATGATGGAAAAATTGCGAATGCGAGAAACGGGAACGTCAGTCATCGTGGTTCACTGCTGGCAAAAGTCAGGGGTTTATAAAATTTTAGATTCCTTAATTCATTGTAGAGGTAAAGTCTCTAAGGCTGGAGCAAAACTGAAAAGTAAAAGGTAAAAAAGCTAAACTGCAAGTATAGTCAGGGTTTTGGCCTTGGCTTTCCCTCTCGGCATCCACAGGAAACTAGGGTAGGCTTGATTATGGTGACAAAATCAGACAAAGGGCAATGGCTAAGGGAAAGATGTATGATTTGTCCAAATCGGATTACTATAGATAAACTCTTGGATGAGAATCCTCGACTGACGGGTAGAATGATAGATAGCAATCATTAATAGAGCTTATGAACGACAATGCTACACCGACTCAGCGCACGGCGGAGAAAGTTGAAATCGCTATTCACCTTGACTCGGAAGTTTTAGACCAGATTAAACACCTGACTAACGATCCTAGTCGCATTATCGAAACAGCGATTAAACAGTGGCTAAGAGGAGAGAAACAACCGGATGAGGACTTAACCCGTCATCTTCGACGCAATCCCCCCGTACCACCCAAAGGGGAATGGAATGACTAAGATTTTTCAGTCTCTAATAGGTTATTTCCCGACGGAGAGACTGAAATATTTTCTTAGGTCAACCATTGACGGTAATTGAGATTTTTTCCCCAACTAAGCTGGTTAATAGTAGTATTGCCTGTAACAGCAACGCAACGGTTTAAGCTATTTACCTACTGCTCTGGTTTGCAGTAGGCTTAGTTATCGTGTAACCCATAGGTGTATAGATTATTATGCCGTTGAATAAACAGGCTATCTTAGATGACATTTTTCGCAAAGCACCACCGTTGAACTCTGAGGACGACTGTGCTGAGAATGTTGTTATTCCTTTCATAATGAGGCTTGGTTACGACAGGAACCAGATACGTCGAAAAGTCTCAATCACTGGAACTTCAGGACATAGATTTAGAAAGCAAGCTGATATCGTTGTTTATATTGGGGAACGTCCGGCTCTTGTGGTTGAAACCAAGCGTATTCAGCATCGATTCAGCGAGGAGGATGTTAACCAAGCGCTTTCCTATGCTCAACTTCTTGAACCATCTACACCAATTGCAGTTCTGACTAATGGACGTGATTGGGAGATTTATTATTTGGATAGAGACGATATTGGCGGATTAGAATCCGTTCCTGAACCGCAAGAGCTTGAAAGCACAATACTTACTGTCTCTAGCAATGTAGTTCAATTGGAAAAGCGACAAGCTGCTGAGCGACTTTTAGTAACTATTGAAAATAAAGGTGACTTAGAAATAGCATTTAGGGAATGTCGAAAAGAGTTAGCTAAAGAAGGACTCATTGCCGAGTCTGCATTTGATGAGCTAACTAAAATTCTCACTTGTAAGTTTAACGAAGAGAAAAGAGATGCTGAAGGCCTTGCAGCCAATCGCTTTACATCTTCCTGGCTTCTTGGCAGTGGACCTCTAGCTGCTTTACAGCAAATGTTTACTGACGCAAAACAGACTTTTAATGTATTCCCTACGGGAACTCAAATTCAAATTAGAAGCAACGAAACTGTTGAAAAAATTGTTCGTGAATTAGAGCCTTTTGGTCTTTATGGTTTTAAGACACCACTTGGCTTGGCTGGAGCAGGAGGAGATGTAGTTGGTTCTGTTTATGAAGCCTTTCTTACTGGAACACTCCGAGGGGACTTAGGACAGTATTTAACCCCAAGACAATTAGTTGAGTTCATGGTTGAGATAGCTGATATAAAAATTGGAGAAAAAGTCCTTGATTTATCATGCGGAAGTGGTGGCTTTCTTATTAGAGCGTTTATTAATGTCCGCAAAAAAATTCGATTTCTTGATTCTAGCCAAGATGAAAAAGATCATTTAGTTAGTAATCTTGTCACGAATAATCTATGGGGAATTGAGATAAATCCTCGGTTAGCCACTTTATGTCGAATAAATATGATTTTACATGGTGATGGCTATGAACATATTTATACAGGAGATTCAATTAGAGAAGATGTTTTTGAGAATACAGATGGACGCAGAACTGATTTTTTAAATATTGAGCAAAATAACGCAGCAATGTTTGATGTAATTCTCATTAATCCCCCGTTCAATATACCCTATGAAGATTCTGCTACTTTAAACCGGTATTATCTAGGACGAGGTAAAGCTGCTCAAGGTTCAGACTATTTGGTTCTTGAGAGAGCAATTCGACTATTAAAGCCTGAAACTGGACGTTTGCTAGTTATTTTGCCCCATGGTGTTGCCAGCGGAGTTTCCGAGACTGAAGTTCGCAACTTTGTGAAATCTCGTACACATATTCATGGTTGTATAAGCTTACCTGTCGGATCATTTAAGCCGTTTGGGGGGTCTAATGCTAGAACCTGTGTTTTGTATCTCAAGAAGACTACTGGAGACAATAAAAAGCGTTTTTTAGCACAAGCAGAACACGTTGGCTATGACATTACCTCAAAATATTATAGAGAAACTGATCTCAATGATTTACCTGTTATCGCGGAAGCCTATCATGGAGTAAAACTAAAATTGCAATGACTATCGAGTTAATTAAACCAGACCCTTTAATATTAACAATCACTGAAGAATCAGCCCGTAGTATCGATACAGTTGATGCTGGTGCAGCTTATACACAATATTTGCATGAGCAAATAGGTGAGTTTGAACAGCAGCCTTTAGGAAACTTTGTAGATGTTGTATCAAGAAGCGTTAATCCACGCTCTGGTAGATATGCTGGTCAAATATTTGAATATATAGATTTACGAGAAGTAGATGATATTTATGGCTATATATTAACTCTTAAACTTAATCAAGGAAATGAGATTGGAAGTACAAAACATCGCTTTCAAAAGAATGACATTCTCTTCGCCAAGATCATGCCCAGCTTGGCCAACAAAAAGATTGCGCTAGTAACTCAAGATGTAACTAACGCAGTAGCGTCAACTGAATTTATTGTTTTGCGAAAAAAATCACAAGCCGAGATTAATCTTTATTACCTTTTTCGGGCTTTACGTTCTGATCATTTTACCCGACAAGCGACAGCAAACGTTACTGGTGCAACAGGGCGACAGAGAATTAGCCCGTCTAGATTACTAGAATTACAAATAATTGTTCCCCCAGAAGAGATTCAAACACAAATTGGAGATGCTGTCGAACAAGAGTTTACGCTAAGGACATTGGCGGCAGAACAATCAAAGAAAGCTGATGACTTAGCTCAGCTTGTACTTGGTAATCTAACTCTTAGAACCGACAGCTAGAAAGCGCGGAAGGTAGGTTGGGTTGACGACTGTTACCCAACACCCCATCCGATAACCGGGCAAAATCATTGATAATTATTTGATAATAGGACATTAGTTGGGTTTCGTGCCTCAACCCAACCTACACTCGTCTTTAATGATGGTGGGTTATATAATTTAAAATTCTGAGGTAAATCATGCAACTAAAACTCACAAAAATATTCCAGAAAGTTCCCGAAGGCTATATTGGTTTTGTCGAATAATTGCCAGGAGCTAATACTCAAGGAGAGACTCTAGAAGAAACTAGAAGCAATTTAGAGGAAGCAATTGAGCTAGTCTTAGAAGCTAATCGTATATTAGCTGAAGAGCAACTGCAAGGACAAGAAGTGATTCGAGAGTCTGTTACTTTCTGGGCCGCATGAAACGCGGAAACTTAAGCGGATTTAGTATAAAATGTTGCTTGGTAAAAATGCTATAATCCAAGTCTAACAAGGATTTGAGTCAAAGTATTCGAGTCGCACAGATTGTTATGGATTATCTTACCTCCGGTTGGTCTGTAGAAGAAATATGCCGACAGCACCCTTAATTTAAAGCCAGCCGAAGCTCCTGCGGCAATAGGCTACTATTTTAATCATCAGGAAGAAATTGACCAGGAAATCACCCAAGAATGGGATCAGGTACAAATTAGCATAACGCGAATAGCTAAATCACCTTTTTACACCGGGAGGAAAGAAGTGACTTTTTCCCCGCCCTTTCCCCGAATGCACCCCGTAACTGATATAAGTAGAGATGTAGGTCTATAACCAAAATTGCCGCATCAGTTCGGTTAGGTGACTGTTTTTCGCTTGTCTAGGAGGGTAGATATGCTCAACGAATTAATTTATGAAGGATTAGGTTTAAGTGCTGTTTTCGGAGGACTATTCCTCTGGTCGCGCTCTGGTCTCGTCAGCAAAAATACCGCCCTTTTAGCCGCACAAGCGCAATTACAGCAAAGTAATTCAGATTTATTGGCTCAAGTCAAGGGTTTAGGAGTGGCGCAATCAGAGTTAAAAGACGAAAATCAGCAGCTGCACGCCAAAATAATTTACATAGAACAACATTCCGCCCAATTACAGCACAAAGCTACGGATTTAGAAAATTCTCTCCAGTCCCTCCAGCAAGCTGTCCAGATAGGTGAGGGTGAAATCGAACAACTGAAAACCACCGCTAAGGAAATAGAAGCGGAGAAAGCTGGTTTGATGGAGCAGTTAGAGGCAGAAAAAGCCCAAATTACTAGCCTAGAGGCACAGATTCAAACTTTAGAGCAGCAAAAAGGTGAAATTAACCGTCAATTTGACTTGACCAAAAAACAGACCACCTCTCTCTATAGTCAAATTCAGACCCTAGAACAGGATAAAGCTCTCTTACAGCAAGAACTAGAAAAAGCCGAGGAATTAAAGGTCAAAGTGGCCGATTTAGAGCATAAAAACCAAGAATTAAGCGATTTAGCTGCCCAAATTCCCAACTTGCAAGGTCAAATTCAAACCTTAGAACAGAATCTGGCTGACCAAACAGAACAGTATGAGCGAGGACAGCAAGAAATAGCCAGCTTACAGGGTCAAATTAGCGGGTTAGAGCGGGAAAAAAAGTCTCTCAGCGAAGATTTAGCCGCAAGTCAAACTCGATCGCTCTCTTTAGGCCAAGAATGCGACAATTTAACTATAAAACTCCAAGAAACCGTCGCTCAAGTGACAGCCATAACCGCCGAAAAGGACAGTCTCGGCGCTCATCTCGAAGCAGCTAAACTGGAGTTACAAGCTTTAGCAGCCCAGAAAGGGGAATTATCGGCAGAATTAAGCACTGCTGCCGAAAAAATTGCTAATTTAGAAGGGCAATTACAGGAATTAACCCAGTTACCGCCACAATTGGCTGATTCTCAGGCAAAAATTGCTGATTTAGAAGGGCAATTACAGGAATTAACCCAGTTACCCCAACAATTAGCTGATTCTCAGGCAAAAATTGCGGATTTAGAAGGGCAATTACAGGAATTAAACCAGTTACCGCAACAGCTAGAAACCTATCGGGAAAACATTTCTAATTTAGAGATTCAACTACACCAGTTAAGTGCCGAAAAAGACCAATTAGAAGCCACAACTTCCCGTCATATCGAGGAATTAAGCCAACAAAATCGCCAACTAACTCAAGATTTAGAACCCCAAAAAACGGCAGCTAAAGCTTTAGAAAAAGAAAAAATTAAGCTTGAGAGTGAGTTAACAACTAAGCAAGAAGAAATCGCCGCTTTAGAGGTTAAAATTCAAAACCTACAGCAAGAAAGAGACGATTTCTCTAAACAAACTGCTCCTATTACCACTAATGAACCAGAAGCAATTATTAGTGAAACTCCTGTAGTAGAAGAACCGGAAACTCCCCCGGTGATTGCCGAGGAAACTCCAGTAGTAGCAGCAGAAAAAATCCCGGTTGCCGACACAAGTTTAGAAGTGCAACCCGCAGCGGAGATAGTCCAAACGAGTCAAGAATCCGCAGAAAATCCCCTAAGGGGAAAAACCGTAGTTATACTAGGAACCTTCAGCAAAATCAGTCGCGAGAAAGCGAAATCATTGATTATTAATGTCGGTGGTACTGTTACTGGTTCCCCCAGTGCGAATACTGATTATATTCTCCTCGGTAAAGCCCCCGGTGAGAAACTCAAAAAGGCTCAAAAATTAGGCATAAAAACCCTTTCAGAAGCCCAATTTCTGCAAATGGTAGAATCCTAAAACAGTTATCAGTTATCAGTTATCGGTTATCGGTTATCGGTTATCAGTTATCAGATTTTAGTTTTCAGTTCACTGTTTACTGTTCACTGAAAATACACCCCACTTCATAATTCATAATTCATAATTCATAATTCCCCTTCCCTTGATTACGAAAATTATGAGTCAAAAAATTGCCTTTTTAGGATTAGGAGTGATGGGAGCGCCGATGACGACTAATCTTGTCCGTCGAGGTTTTGCTGTCAATGCTTGGAATCGTACCCCAGAGGCGCCAGGGATAACCATTGCTGGGGCAGCAGGTGCGAACATTTGTTCTAATATTGCCGCCGCCGTCAGGGATGCCGAGATTGTCTTTACCTGCGTCGGGGATGTGCCTGACGTGGAAGCGGTGATTTTAGGACCAGGGGGTGTCGTGGAATCGGCAGCGGTGGGAACTCTGGTGGTGGATATGAGTACCATTGGCTCTCAAGCCGCTAGGATGATTGGTAAAAAGCTAGAGGAAAATAATCTCCGTTTTCTCGATGCTCCCGTCTCTGGGGGCGATATTGGGGCGAAAAACGGCACTTTAACTATTATGGTGGGAGGGAAAGAAGCGGATTTTCAGACTTGTTTGCCCTGTTTTCAAGCCATGGGTAAAACTATTCGCTGGTGTGGCGAAATTGGCAACGGACAAGCGGTAAAACTCTGTAATCAAGTCTTGGGGGCGGTTCACATGGTGGCGCTGTGTGAGGCTCTAAAAATGGCAAAAATTCAAGGATTAGACCCCAATTTAGTCATAGAAGTCTGTAAAACGGGGGCGGCGGGTTCTTGGGCTTTGGAAAATTTGGGACCAAAAATCCTCGCCCAAGATTTACAGCCAGCTTTTATGATTGAACATATCTTAAAAGATTTGCGATTAGTCAAAGAAACTGCCCAGACAGCCGGGGAAATTCTGCCCGGGACAGATTTAGCGGAAACTCTATTTAAAGTAGTAGCGGAATTGGACGAAGGCAAGGGAATTAAACAGGGAACCCAAGCGATGATTCGCGCCTACGATTAGGCCTTTTGTTGACGATAAATATCATCGGTACGGGCAGCCATGATGAAATCATTTTGATGTAATCCGCCCACGTCATGGGTCCACCAAGAAACGGTAACTTTACCCCATTCTGTCAATAAAGCGGGGTGATGGCCTTCTTTTTCCGCCGCTTCTCCCACGGCATTAGTAAAGGCGATTGCCCCTTGAAAATTGGCAAATTTATAGAGTTTTTGCAGACGGGGAATACCCTCGTATTCTAAGAGATTCCAATCGGGAATTTTAGCCTGTAAAGCGGTAATTTCCTCGGCAGTGATAGGAGAAGAACCCGATTGATAAGGTTGACATTTTTGTTGAGCAAGTTCGGTCATAGGGCTATCAATCTAGATTTTTTACCTTTATTATAGAGTAAAATCCCCCAGAGAAATTTTTTATTCTTCCTCTGACTCTGGAGAACTCACCCAAGGGGTAGAAGATTCGGCAGCTTTCGGGAAAGAAAAAGATTTTTTCGGAGCAGAAGGCAATAATTCCAATTGTCGATTACCGGTTTTATAGCTAGTTTTATTTTTCTGCTCTCCCCGTCGTCGTTGGGAGGTTTTTTCCTCCGTGGTATTTTCGGCTATCACTTCATACAAAATCGCCCGTTTATCCTCTTGTTGCCCTTTTCTTAACACCCGTCCTAAACGCTGAATATATTCCCGGGTGGAACCGGTTCCCGATAAAATAATCGCGATGCGCGCTTCCGGCACATCAACCCCTTCATTGAGAACATGGGAAGTCACCAGAATTTTGTATTCTCCCTGACGAAAACGGGTCAGGATTTCATGGCGTTCTTTCACGGGAGTTTGATGGGTTATGGCAGGTATTAAAAAGCTCTCGGAAATGCGGTAAACTGTGGCATTATCGTTGGTAAAAATTAAAATTGGTTCCGGATAGTGTTCACAGATTAACTCGGCTAAAACCCGCAATTTTCCCTGGGTTCCAGAGGATATTTCCTTCGACTCCCGGTGCGCTAACATCGCCCGGCGCCCTTCGCTACTTCTGGCACTAATCATGACAAAATTTTGCCAACCATCTAAACCAGACAAACTGAGATTATTTTTTCTTAAAAAATCATTGCGAATTTTAATTGCTTCTTGATATTTTTCCTGTTCTTTGGCAGATAATTTCACTTTAATTTGAATTATTTCATGATCCGCTAGGGCTTTTCCTGACAAGTCTTGGGGACTTTTTTGATAAACAATTGTACCAATAAGATAATCTAAATCCTGATGACTACCATCACCGCGATCCGGTGTTGCTGTTAAGCCTAAACGATAGGGCGCGATCGAATCTTCCGCTATTTTCCGAAAGAAATCCGATGG
Source organism: Microcystis sp. LE19-8.1F (assembly GCF_027531715.1). NCBI lineage: Bacteria > Bacillati > Cyanobacteriota > Cyanophyceae > Chroococcales > Microcystaceae > Microcystis > Microcystis sp. LE19-8.1F. The sequence continues at coordinate 12,059 of NZ_JAPZSO010000123.1, forward strand.
TAAATGATGACATTCATCAAAAATCAAAAAAGCGTAACGATTGCCAAGAGTTTCTGAATAAATTGCCGCACTTTGATAGGTGGCGATTAAAATAGCACTATTATCCTTAGAACCTCCCCCTAATAATCCCACCTCGGCATCGGGAAAAGCCGCCAACATCTGGGCATACCACTGGTGCATTAAATCAATAGTCGGCACGATAATTAAGGTACTGCGGGGAGTCGATTGCAGAGCTAATTGGGCAAGATAGGTTTTACCGGCAGCGGTGGGAAGGACGATAACACCCCTTCTCTGGGATTTTTTCCAAGCGATTAACGCTTCAGTTTGGTGGGGGTAGGGTTCCCGTTCAAAACTGGCAATTAATTCTAAATTGTTAAAAGCTTTTGCTTCATCTTGGAAGTTAATACCCTCCTCCTGTAGGGTTTCCACGAGAGGACGATAATGAATGGCCAAAATGCGAAATCTTTCGATACGATCATCCCAAGTGGCAAAATCTAGCCATTTTTTCCCTTTTGGTGGTGGATGGAGAATTAAGGTTCCTCGCTCATATTTGAGGGTGGGTAAGCGCATTTTTCAGTTATCAGTTATCAGTTATCAGTTATCAGTTATCAGTTATCAGTTATCAGTTATCAGTTATCAGTTATCAGTAAACAGTATAAGTGAACTGAAAACTTACATCTGATAACTGATAAGTACCTAAGCAAAATTAATTACACATATCTAACCACCTCTTGCCTCTTGCCTCTTGCCTATCTTCACTAGGAAATTAATTTTGCACGACTACTTAACTGATTCAAGGCTGACGGCGGCAAGATAGCTTATCGCTAGATCATATTGATCAGGTTAAAAAAAGAGTGTGAATTAACACACTCTCAGCATATCGAAACAGCTAAAGTTTGGCAATAGATTAAATCTTTTCGGTTAGCTTAGTCAGAACGCGATTGGAACGTTCCACAAAAGCTTGCATTCCCTCGGCATCAAATCCTTTTTGAGCGATTACAGCTAAATCATAAACGTGCTGACAGAGCATTTTCGCTAATTGCGCTGATGGAGATTCGCCGCTACCGGTAACAATACTTCCCTGACTAATCTGGACAATCTGTTGAATGAGGGGATGATTAGTATTAATCATCAGAATATGTTCTTCGGGGAAAGCCATGGCTTTTTGTTGCATCATTGCCGTCATTTCCTGTAAGCGTCGCATCGCTTCTGGAAGTAAGACAATTGCCGGGGGAGTAGCTTGGGGATCATCGGATTTCAAGGCTTCAGTTTTGATATTGATGCGGGAATTATCGAGGGCTTTGGCGAAGATTTCTTTGATCAATTCAGCCCGGGTTTTATTACTGGCGGGATCGATAATTTCACTAGCTTGATCCTGTTCGAGCAGCGTCGAGTCTAATTCAGAATCAACCCGGGTGAATTTCACATCGGAGTATTCTCTTTCTAGGAAAGGAATAAAGTAATTAGTATCGATGAAAGAATCAAAGAAAAGGATTTCTAAACCTTGATTTTTGTAGAGTTCAACGTAGGTGGATTGGCTACGAGGATCGGTACAGTAAAAAACTCGATTTTCGTGGCGTTCTTTATGGCGTTCTAGGTAGGCTTTGAGAGTAGTATAACCTTCCTGTTCGATCGCTTCTAGGGGAGTTTTCGCCGTTGCTTCTTGCCATGCGTCACCTTCGGCGGTTTGCACTTCCACTTGTACTGGGGTTTCTGGGGGTTTGTAGGTAGTGCGATAGATTAAAATATCTTCTACCTGCTGTTTAAATTTATCCTCTTTTAAGGAACCAAATTTAATAAAAGTTCCCACATCTCTCCAACAACGAATATATTCTTTTGCGTCTTCGTTGTAGAGAGATTTGAGGCGATCAGCAATTTTTTTGGCAATAAAATCGGCAATGCGGCGAACGGTGCGATCTTTGGTTAAAGCACTTCGAGACACATTTAAAGGAATATCTGGACTATCGATAACTCCTCGCAAGGGGATCAGGAAATCGGGAATAATTTCCTCGCAATGATCGCTGACAAAAACCTGATTACAGAATAACTTTAACTGTCCTTTTGAGACATCCACATCCGGTCTGAGTTTGGGAAAATAAAGAATGCCATTGAGCAAGAAAGGATAATCGGTATTCAGATGTACCCAGAGTAAAGGTTCTTCTTGGAAAGGATAGAGATAACGATAGAATTCTAGGTAGTCTTCTTTCGTCAGATTTTGAGGAGATTCTTTCCATAAAGCCCGTTGTTGATTAATCACTTCCCCATCAATTTTAATGGGAACGAGCATAAAATCCGAGTAGGTTTTGACTAACTGGCGAATGCGGGCAGGTTCTAAATATTCCCCTTCTTCATCCATTAAAGTTAGGGTAATAGTCGTGCCGATTTGGTTGCGGGAAGAATCGGTTAATTCAAACTCTGGAGAACCATCACAGCACCAATGGACAGGGGTAGCACCTTCCTGATAGGAAAGAGTATCAATCTCTACCTTTTTAGCCACCATAAAAGCCGAATAGAAACCTAGGCCAAAATGACCGATTAAATCGTTGGCTGATTTTTGGTATTTATCGATAAATTCTTCCGCACTGGAAAAGGCAACTTGGTTAATATATTTCTTGATTTCTTCCCCCGTCATCCCGATTCCATTATCGGTAATTGATAGGGTACGATTTTCTTTATCGATGGCGAGATTAATTTCTGGTTCGGGTACTTCTCCTCTTGTTTCTCCTGCTAAGGAAGCCATTTTTAATTTCGAGATGGCATCAACACTATTAGATATCAATTCCCGCAGAAAAATTTCATGGTCAGTGTAGAGAGATTTTTTGATAATAGGGAAGATATTCTCGGTATGAATCGTGATATTACCTTTTTCGAGTACCGTCATACGTTCAATCACTAAGGGTTTGACTATTCTAACTTTTTTATTTTGCTCGATAATGGCACCATTGATCACAGAGCGATTGCCCAACTTCTTCTAGGGGGATAACCGTACCGATAAACGCATTTGACGGCAGCGGGTCGATTTCTAGAACTCGCTCGCAAAAATCAGGGGTAAGTGCCAGATTATCGGGGTTATCGATGACTTTTTGACTTTTGCAAGCGGTTGGTTGAGATTTGCCGATTGAGGGGGAATTGCAGTAAGCTAAGACGCATTTTAACCGCCTATCCTTAGATTAGCTGAATCTCCCCCCCCCCTTGCCTCTTGCAAGAGTGCCTCATCTCAATAAGCAATTTAAATGCGCGGGCAGCTTAGCTCTACTTTTCACTTTGCAGATATCCCTCAATCAAAATATCGGGATTGAGATAATTAACCGTGACATTTTCTAACTGTAAAGCTTGGCTCATTAACTGGAAACCTAAATCGCCCACGGCAGTAGGTGCTTGGATTCCCCCGATGATTTTGGGCGCGATAAAAGCGATAATTTTTTGTACCATGCCCTCAGCGATCGCTGCTGCGCTTAAACCGCCGCCGCACTCCCACAAAACCTGACAAAATCCCCTCTGATCAAGATTTTCCATCACTAAAGTGGGTGTCACCTCGGTTAGTTCGATCACTTCTACGCCTTTTGTTAATAATTGTTGCTTAAGCTTGACATTAGAATCAATTTGTGTATAGACAAGCGTGGGAAATTGACTGGTATCCCAAAGATGGGCGGAGGGGGGTAAATCGAGCGATCGAGTCATGACCACGCGCAGGGGATTATGATCGGAGAGGCCGTGAGTGGTTAGGTGAGGATTATCTTGACGGACAGTGCTACCGCCGACGATAATCGCATCACAGGCCGATCGCAGTTGATGGACTATTTGGCGAGAAGCGGGGCTAGTAATCCAAGTGCTATGACCGCTAGTAGCGGCAATTTTGCCATCGAGAGTCATGGCATATTTGAGGATACCGAAGGGTTTTTTAGCGGTGATGCGATGGATAAAACCCTGATTAAGTTGACGACATTCGGACTCCTCCACCCCCACCAGTGTCTCGATGCCTGCCGATGCTAATCTTTCAATGCCTTTCCCCGCCACCAGGGGATTAGGATCGATCATCCCCACCACCACTTTTTTAATGCCCGCTTGCATAATTGCCTCGCTACAGGGGGGAGTACGTCCATAGTGGTTACAGGGTTCAAGATTGACGTATAAAGTGGCACCACGCGCTTTTTCTGCTGCCTGTCTCAGGGCGAAAACTTCTGCATGGGGTTGTCCGGCCTCCGGGTGAAACCCTTCGCCGATAATTATACCCTCTTGAACGATCACAGCACCCACCAAAGGATTAGGAGAAGTCCGCCCCAAGCCTTGCCTAGCAAGGGTTAGACATCTTTGCATCATTGTGCGATCGAATTCCGTTGCCCGGTCCATTGTTTATTTCTCCAAATGAGGGGAGACTTTTCAGTGATTAGTAAACAGTAATCAGTGATCAGTGGGAAGCTTTTTTCAGTGATCAGTAAACAGTAAACAGTAATCAGTGAACTGAAAACTCACATCTGATAACTGATAACTGAATTATTGATCACTTCTCTACTATTGTTATTTTAAAGTGAAACGTATCAGAGGATACAGAAATCTCAAATAAAAAAAAACAAAGATCAAAAAACATTGACTACTCACACCTCAAGATAAATCCCTAGCTGTTTGGTCTTCTGAAATGATTGACCTCTGTTCCTAGGATTTAGCGTTTGAACGGACATAATTGCTCGGTAATTATTTTCAACAGTAATGAATCGACCTACTAACTCAAAAAAGTAAATGAATTAACGATGAAACGAATTGCTCGAAAATCTGGGGAACTTGTCGGTTTGTTACCGAAAATTAACCCTGTCTGGTTAGCCTGTGTTCCTTTGTCCGCGATTATTTTCGTGGTTTGGAACACAGCCGTACAGGCCCAAGATGCGAAACCCCTAACCCCCGAAGATGTCCAAAACGCCCTCAATACAATCTGGGTTTTAATTGCCTCCATCCTCGTGATCTTTATGAACGCAGGTTTTGCGATGCTAGAAACGGGATTCTGTCGCCAGAAAAACGCCGTTAACGTTCTCGCCAAAAACCTGATCGTTTTCGCCCTCTCCACCATATCATTTTGGGCGATCGGTTTCTCCCTGATGTTTGGGTCTGTCAGTAACGAATTTTTCGGTACGGGAGGTTGGTTCCTTAGCAGTAGCGATCCCGCCACCTACGTTATGCCCGCCTCTTTGCCCACCTCAGTGTTCTTCCTGTTCCAAGTAGCTTTCGCGGGAACGGCGGCAACCATTGTATCTGGGGCGGTGGCAGAACGGATTAAATTCACCGATTTCCTGGTTTTTAGCTTAATTATCGTCGGTATCATGTACCCGATCACCGGTCACTGGGTTTGGGGTGGCGGTTGGTTAGCCGACCTTGGTTTTAAAGACTTCGCCGGTTCGACGGTGGTTCACTCGGTCGGTGGTTGGTCTGCCTTAACGGGGGCGGCAATTCTCGGCCCGAGAATGGGTAAATACATCAACGGTCGCACCAGTGCCTTACCCGGCCATAACATGAGTATCGCGACCTTGGGTTGTTTAATTCTCTGGATTGGCTGGTTCGGTTTTAACCCCGGTTCTGCTTTAGCGGTTAATGAAACTGTACCCTATATCGCTGTCACCACTAACCTCGCCGGGGCCGCGGGCGGCATTGCCGCTACCTTTACCGCTTGGGCGAAAGATGGTAAACCCGACCTTTCGATGATTATTAACGGTATTCTCGCCGGTTTAGTAGCGGTTACTGCCAGTTGTGATGGTGTATCCTATTGGTCGGCCTTAATTATCGGTTTAATTGCTGGTGTGGTCGTGGTTTACTCGGTGGCTTTCTTCGATAAGCTGGAAATTGATGACCCCGTGGGTGCGACTTCCGTTCACCTCGTCTGTGGTGTGTTTGGAACTTTAGCCGTGGGTATCTTCAACAAAGATGCGGGTTTAATCACCGGTCAATTCCAACTGTTTATTAACCAAATTATCGGGATTGTAGCAGTAGGGGCCTTTACCCTGATTGTTAGTGGTATTGTTTGGACAATCCTCAAGGCTACCCTCGGTATTCGTGTTACTCCCGAAGAAGAAATGGAAGGTTTGGATGTGGGTGAACACGGAATGGAAGCCTATAGCGGTTTCGTCAAGGAGTCCGATATCGTTGCCGGCGGCCATTATGCTTCCAGTGTTGACATGGAAACGTCTAGCACTCGTTAGGGTAAACCTTGTAAAGATAGATTAACCTATCCCCGACAAAGTTAAAGAGAAAAGGAAGAAGGCCTCGCCCCGATGCGATCGGTGGCTATAATTGCCTTCTAAACCTTTTCTCTTTCGGTTTTTGTCTCTTTACGGACAGAAAAAATTAATCTTGCTACTAACCACCAACCGACAATGAAAAAGATCGTAGGAATAACCATGCTTTTGCTGGGACTGGGATTCAATTGCGGAGTTGCCCCGGTTTTTGCGGAAACCGTCGCCGCCGCTCCCCCCAATCCGATTAGTGCTGGAGATACAGCTTGGATGCTGATCTCGTCGGCTTTAGTTTTATTAATGACCCCCGGACTGGCTTTTTTTTATGGGGGTTTAGTGCGTTCGCGTAACGTCCTCAACACCATGATGATGAGTTTGGTAGCCATGGGCGTAATCGGTGTAACTTGGGTGCTGTGGGGTTATAGTCTCGCTTTCGATGTCACCCCGGGTAAAAGTGGTTTTGGCGAGGGAATTGAAGCTTTTATCGGGGGACTAGATTGGATTTTTCTTAACGGTGTCACCGCGGCCACACCTGACAATATCGGTTATGCACCCACCGTTCCCCATCAAGTTTTTATGGTCTATCAGATGATGTTCGCCATCATCACCCCGGCTTTAATTTCGGGTGCGATCGTGGAACGGGTCAACTTTAAAGCCTATTTTTGGTTTTTACTGCTTTGGTCCACCTTTATCTATTCTCCCCTAGCTCACTGGGTTTGGGGTAAGGGTTGGTTGGCAGCCACTGGGGCGCTGGATTTCGCCGGTGGAACCGTTGTTCACATTAGTTCCGGGATTTCCGCACTGGTGGCCGCCTGGATGATCGGTCCGCGGCGTAGTTTTGGTGTCCAAACCTATGCACCCCATAATGTGCCTTTTGTTCTCCTAGGTATCGGTTTACTCTGGTTCGGTTGGTTTGGTTTTAACGGGGGTAGTGCGCTTTCCTCTAGTTCCCTGGCCACGACAGCTTTTGTTAATACCAGTATCGCAGCTTCGGCTGGTGGTTTGACATGGATGCTTATAGAATGGATTTTACGGGGTAAACCGACGGCGATCGGTATTGCTAGTGGATTTTTAGGGGGATTAGTCGGTATAACTCCGGCTGCCGGCTATGTACTGCCGATTGGGGCGATTCTCATTGGTTCGATCACTGCCCTTACCTGTTTTTTTGCGGTTAGTCTGCGGGCAAAATTGCGCTTTGATGATTCTTTGGATACCTATCCCGTCCATGGTGTCGGCGGGACCATAGGGGCGCTGCTTACGGGGCTTTTTGCCACAAAATCGGTTAATTCAGCCGGAAATGATGGTTTATTTTTTGGGAATCCGGGGTTACTGTGGACGCAATTTGTTGGCGTTGCCGCTACTTATATCTTTGCGGCCGTGGGTACTTTTGTTATCCTGAAAGTTCTCAGTCTATTTATGGAGCTGCGGGTTAAACCGAATACGGAAGCAGAAGGGTTAGATGTTCCTGAACACGGAGAGGAAGCCTACGGACGGGAATTCGAGTTTGGTAGCAGCTTTTCCTACCAAGAAAATTCTCCGACCACAAATCCTCGAGAAAATTATTAGCGATTCCAATCAGCTATCAGTCCAGCTAACAGAGGCGAAATTTCGTCTCTGTGAAACTGGGCGGAACAATCAAGAAAAGGAACGGGTCTGTTCCTAGGTGAGTTTAAATTTCAACCCCTCACACATTACGCCAATACCAGCGAGTAACATCGGTTAAAAACCTTTTGACTCTGGGAGGCGGGGTTATTTTTAATCCTAGCCATTGATAGGGAATTTCTCCTATTACCTGATAGGTCTTAGAGATGTTCATATTCGTCGGTAACTCCATTCCCCAGCGTTTAAAACTAGCGGCGCAATTTTCTGTGATTTCACCGCGACTGGTGCTTTCCCCATACACAGCTATATTATTCTCCACAATTAATTGTCTTTCTCCCACTAATTTTGTGTGTTTAAAACTATCCATTTCCTTACCTACAAATGGTCGATCAGGAAAACTTTCAAAAATTCTTCTCAAAGCTTTTACTCTGATGAATTGATGAGACCAGACACTCTGGAGAATATCTGCTTGAGAAAATACTGTTTCTCGTAAAACTACTTGCTTTTTAGGCGTGAGAATCTTGACTCCTTCTTGGATAAATTTGTCGCTTTTAAAGTAACCACCTTTACGGTTGCGCACGAATAAAACTGCTATTAGATCGGAATCGGCGTTATTGATAACAAAATTGTAGATATCATTAACTGCTTCTTCTTGAATTCGTATCAGATAATTATCATCCATGCACCAATAAATCCATTCTTCGTCAGGCAAGTCTTTTAAGAGATTTAAAACCGTATCCCTGATCAGGCTAACTTGTTTAGTTCCCTTCTCGGTTTCAATAGGATGAATAACCTTGGCAGAATCCATCGGAATTAACTCCACTTTATCGCCATATTTTGCCAAGTTCTCAGGATAATCGCCGTAGGGAACCCGAAAAGTAAAAGGATTACTCGGCCACCATTTTTGATAAGTATAAATCATGTGATCGGCAAATTTAATGTACTTATCGCAGGTTAAAACGATCGCTTTCATAAATGATTCTTCGTCCTGAATAGTTTTTTAGTTTTAGCTGTTATCGCTACAGAGGGGCTAATTACACTAAATCCTGTTTAAAAGGTATAGGGGAGCAGCGGAGCAGGGAGCAGGGAGCAGGGAGAAGGGAGTGGGGAGAAACAATCCATAACTTGTGAGTTAATCACACTATTAAAAACGGATTTGGTATTATGGGATTCTTACCCACCAACATACAGCAAAGCTGTCCATTTGTCAAGACTTTTCGCATCCTAGGGTTGAAAAAACAGAGAGCGGCACTCAAGAAAGCTTTTTATTCTCTCCATCAACTGGCAATTTTAGCGATTCTTACCGACAATAATCAAGAAATTTGTAAGCCAGCTAACTCAGCAATTGTGTAGGTGGGTCTGCCTTTAACTTCCTCGTAAATTCTGCCGATATATTCTCCTAGTATTCCGATGCTAATTAGCTGCACAGAACCCAGAAAAAATATAGCGATCATAATCGTGGCAAAACCCGTGATCGGTGAGTCGGGTTGCTGTAAACGCCAATATAATACTAACAGAGCCATAATCAAAGATATCAGGGCAGAAAATAATCCTAGATAGGTGGCAAAACGTAAGGGGACACGGGAAAAAGATACTAGGCTATTAATAGCTAAAGATAATGATTTGCTAAAGGTATATTTTACTTCCCCGGCAAAGCGCGCATCCCGCTCAAATTTAACCGCAGTTTGTGGAAAGCCAATCCAAGCGCGCAACCCACGAATATAACGATTTCTTTCTGGGAGAGAATTTAATAGATCTACTACCTGACGATCCATTAAACAAAAGTCTCCTGTATCGGCGGGAATATCCACATCAGCGAGTCTTTTAAGCAAACGATAAAAGAGATAGGCCGTCAGTTTTTTAAACCAACTTTCTTGTTTTCTCTTGGTTCTTTGGGCATAAACTACTTGATACCCCTCTTGCCATTTTTCAATCATTTGGGGAATTAATTCGGGCGGATCTTGCAGGTCGGCATCCAAAACAATAATTACTTGTCCTCGGCAAAAATTAAGTCCAGCAGTTACCGCCGCTTGATGACCAAAATTGCGGGCGAAACTGATATAACATACTCGTGAATCAGCTTTGTGCAGTTCTCGCAGCAGTTTTAAGGAACCATCTTTACTACCATCATTTACTAGGATTAATTCTACCGCCCCATCTAAATTATTCATGATGGCACTCACCCGGCGATACAGTTCGGCAATAGTTTCTTCCTCGTTATAGATGGGGACAATCAGGGAATATTTTAGCATTTGCATAATAATATTTGACCAGTAATTGATTGAAAAAAATCGATTTAATCCCAGTTTTTTCCTCCTGTGTTTAATAATTATCTTAGGTTCAATATTCTAACAGGAGTATAATTTTGTCAAAGTGAAAACCCGATTAGCCAACGATTTACCTCCTTTCTTCCGGCTCCTAACTCAGAGAATTCTGCCGTCAATCTCTTTACTTAGCCAAGGAACTCCTCGATCGCCTGTCCCGTCTCTTCCGGTGCTTCTTCCGGTAAAAAATGACCACTGGCGATCGCTTGTCCGGTGACTTGATTAGCTCGCTGCTGCCAAAGAGCAATCACATCGTATTGACGTGCAATGAAACCTTTTTTTCCCCAAAGAACCAAGAGGGGGGAGGAAATTTTCCGGTCTAAATCCTGACGATCATGCTCTAAATCGATGGTAGCGGCGGCCCGATAATCGGCACAAGTGGCGGTTATCGTCCTTAAATCTCGAAAACAACGCCGATATTCCCCCAAAGATTCCTCTGTAAAAGCGCTAAAATCTCGGCCCCAACTTTGCAAGCAATGTTGCAGATAATAATCGGGATTAGCGGCGATCAGGGTTTCGGGAAAAGGGGAAGGCTGAATCAAGAAAAACCAATGATAGTAGGCAGTGGCAAAAGTTTTATCAGTCGCCTCGTACATCGCCAGCGTTGGGGCTATATCGAGTAAAACGAGTTTTTTGACCTTTTCGGGAAAATCAAGGGCGAGACGGTGGGAAACTCGCGCCCCTCGATCGTGGCCGATTAGATAAAATTCCTGATAACCCAATTTTTCCATCAGCAACACCTGATCGAGGGCCATGACTCGCTTGCAGTAATTGCTAGAATCCTCTAGGGGTAAGGGTTTATCGCTATCCCCGTAGCCGCGCAGATCCGTGGCGATCACCGTAAAATTAGCCGCTAATCGGGGGGCGATTTTATGCCACATTTGATGGGTTTGGGGATAACCATGCAGCAAAAGCAGCGGAAAACCGCGCCCACCTTTGATACCATTGATAGTAATGCCATTAACTTCTAGTTGAAATTTCCGAAAATTTGTCAGCATTTTTGCCTCCTGTCACCTTGGGGAAAGATAATTGCATCATCTGGCAAAAGTGACCCAATCAGTAAAGTTTTTTCACTATAGCCGCTCAAGCCGCTGCTTTTCTGGTAGATTAAAACCATTGGGTTGCTCAAAAATCAACGAGTTAAGCAGTAATTTGATTATGATCTCGATTATCTATTCCGATGAATTTCTCGATCACGATACAGGTATTTACCATCCCGAAAAAGCGGCGCGTTTAACGGCAATTGTCGAGGCTTTAAAACAAACAGAATGGCAGTCAAAATTAACATGGCATTTACCGACACCGCTCGAAATTCGTGAGGAAGTAATCCCTTTGATTAAACAAGTTCATAATCAAGATTATGTTGATATATTGCGGCGAATTTGTCAACGGGGTGGGGGAAGATTGGATGCAGATACTCCCGTTTCTGCCCGTAGTTACGATGTGGCGTTACTAGCGGTTAGTGGCTGGTTAGATGGAGTCGATCGAGTCTTATCCACCGGCGATCCTGCCTTTATTTTAGCCCGTCCTCCCGGGCATCATGCCACTTCTAATTATGGCATGGGTTTCTGTCTGTTTTCTAATGCTGCTATTGCCGCCTATTATGCTTTAGAAAACAAAAGAGTGCAAAAAGTAGCGATTCTTGATTGGGACGTGCATCACGGCAATGGCACCCAGGATATAGTCGAAAATCATCCCCAGATTGCCTATTGTTCCCTCCATCAATTCCCCTTTTATCCCGGCACGGGAGAAGCGCGAGAAACCGGGGAGTTTAATAATGTTTTGAATATTCCCTTACTGGCGGGAAGTACGATTAAAGATTATCAAGAACATTTTGAGGGGCAAGTCATACCTTTTCTGAAAAATTTTCAACCGGATTTAGTGATTGTTAGTGCTGGATATGATGCCAATCAAGCGGATCCTCTGGCGGGAATTTGTTTACACCCACAGGATTATGGAATTTTAACCAAATACCTCTTAACTCTCAATAAACCGCTGCTTTTCGGCTTAGAAGGCGGTTATGATTTAGAAACTTTAGCGGCTTCCGTCGTCGCCACCTTAGAAGCTTTGCTCTGATCCTAATCCGGGTAATCGTTACATTTCTTTAAAAAGATTGCTAACAAAGCGATCTAATGCGGTAAGGTAAACGATCGATAGAAAAAAACCCTTGACCTAGTTGCCTTTTAAGATTATGAACTCGCTTGCACCACACCTCAAAGCCAAAGCCCTCAAGCCCAATAGTCGTCGTCCTGCCAAAGAATTGTGTAGCGAGTGCGGACTTTGTGACACTTATTACATTCACTACGTTAAAGAAGCTTGTGCTTTTATCCATCAACAAATTGCCGATTTAGAAGCAGCAGCACACGGCAAAAGTCGCGACTTAAATCAGGAAAATGATCTCTATTTTGGTGTTCATCAAGAGATGATGGCTGCCAAGAAAAAACAAGCTATCCCCGGGGCGCAATGGACAGGAATCGTCAGTACAATTGCCTGTGAAATGCTCGATCGTGGTTTAGTAGAAGGGGTGGTTTGTGTGCAGAATACCGCCGAGGATCGCTTTCAACCGCAGCCGATTCTCGCCCGTACCAGGGAAGAAATTCTCGCCGCTAAAGTTAATAAACCGACTCTTTCTCCCAATTTATCAGTGCTAGAAGAAATTGAAAAATCGGGCATGAAACGGTTATTAGTTATCGGAGTTGGTTGTCAAATTCAAGCCCTAAGAGCAGTAGAAAAAAAATTAGGCTTAGAAAAGTTATATGTCTTAGGAACTCCCTGCGTCGATAATGTCACCCGCTCAGGACTGCAAAAGTTTCTAGAAACTACCAGTCGTTCCCCAGAAACCGTGGTTCATTACGAATTTATGCAGGATTTTCGGGTACACTTTAAACACGAAGACGGCTCGATGGAAATGGTTCCCTTTTTTGGCTTAAAGACTAATAAATTAAAAGATGTTTTTGCCCCTTCCTGTATGACTTGTTTTGATTATGTTAACTCCCTTGCCGATTTGGTTGTGGGCTATATGGGCGCACCTTTTGGCTGGCAATGGATTGTCGTTCGTAATGATACGGGCAAGGAAATGTTAGAGTTAGTTAAAGATCAATTAAATACCCAAGATGTTATGTCTAGTGGTGATAGAAAACAGGCGGTACAAAATAGCATTCCTGCCTACGATAAAGGTGTAACCTTGCCGATGTGGGCGGCAAAAATGATGGGAGTAGTCATTGAAAAAATCGGGCCTAAAGGTCTAGAATATGCTCGCTTTTCCATCGATTCTCACTTTACCCGTAATTACCTTTATGTTAAACGTAATTATCCTGAAAAATTAGCGGCTCATGTTCCTGAATATGCTAAAAAGATTGTGGAACAGTATAAATTGCCCGATTAATTAGGGTATGCAGAAAAAGTAGGGGCGCAGCATTCAGATAGGAAATCTACGGTTTCAGCGATAGGTTATCATCCGAATGCTTCGCCCTGACTTCGACAATCTCTTGCATAGTATTTTCTATATCTGCTGCCATACTGGCAAATTCCATAAAGTCAACGTCTGGATGTTTTGTTTTTATAGATTGGATGTTGTCAAAATTTCTCTTGACAAAAGCCTCTTGACATGATATTATATTCATAATGGAAAATCCGTGCGCCTACAGACGCTCTTTTCAAGAATTTTCAAGGTCTAGCTTATTCGCCATAATGGGTTTTAGTACGATGAATATAGATTAACTTCTGTTCATCATTAATGGTGTAAAGTATTCTATCTTGATAACTTAAGCGAATTGAATAGAAACCCGTTAAATCTCCTACTAATTTTTTGCCACTATAGGGAGAAATACTCAGGGTATCTTGGATAATTGATTTCAGTTTTTTCTTAAGTTTAGGGGTCAGCTTATCAACATCTTTTTTTGCTTCTTTGGTAAATCTGACTTTATAAACCATTAATCAATGTCTCCCAAAACTTCCTCAAGAGAATAGGTTTCATTTTCATTAATTTGCTGTAGAGATAGTTGTAAGCTTTCTCTTAAATCGGGAATAGATAGTAATTCGATGGTTTCTTGTAAACTTTCATAGTTTTTTTGGGAAATCAAAATTACAGAGTCCTCCTGATTCTCAATGGCATAAATTTTGTTATCTTCTGTAACCGATTTAACGAGACTTGGTAAATCGGTTTGAGCATCGGCGATTTTAATTTTTTTGATCATAATTAATCCTTTTTTTGATGATGAAATAATAAAAATTATTGTAGGTATTTAACAATCTCTCCTAATCACACTCCAGACAGCATCCTCCTATAATTATCCATCATTGTAGTCATCAGTGATTAATTCAACCACTGTCGATGGTGGTGGGTTACTGGACTAGGTAATAGGTGTAGGGGTAATTCATGAATTACCCCTACAATAACGTTTGTCTGGATGTTGTTAAATTTTCTCTTGACAAAGGCGACTTGACAGGATACTATATTCATAATGGAAAATCCGTGCGCCTACAGACCCTCTTTTCCAACGGTCTTAACTATGATTGATGTGATTATGTGATTGACTATGATTCGTTCATTCAATCAATCTTCATCTCTAATCCACTAGGGTTAGGCATTTACTTTTCAGAAACTCTTAACTAGCTCCCTAGTCATAGTCCATCATTCAATCATTCCAATCATAGTTAAGACAGCATCCTCAGATAATTATGATAAACGGTTTGGGTATGGGGATGATTTTCCCCTAATCTTTCCCTGACAATATTAATCGCTTCTAGAAGGAGAGGTTCTGCTTCTGTGTACCTGCCTTGGGATTCGTATAATAGTGCTAAATTGTTGAGGGAAGTTGCCACATCGGGATGATTGTCTCCTAAGTGGGTTCGAGTTGCGGTTAAACAAGCTTGACAGTAAGGTTCAGCAATAGCATACAATCCTTGTCCATTATAATAACTAGCTAAACCCGTATAAGACCATAATAAATCCTCATCAGCGATATATTGGGGATATTCCCCGACAGATGCTTGTAGATGGAGAAGGAAAGGTTTAAATTCTTCAACGATTTCTACAGTGAGATTCTCTGGCATTTCTGCCGATTTTTTGGCCATAATCCCACAATAACGGCGTTTTGCTGGTTCTGCGTGGGGTGATGCTTCTAACTTATCCCGAAAATAGCGACGTAACAGGGGATGAATTTCATACCAACCATCACCCTTATCCTGAACTAAACTCAGATGGACTAAACTATCGGTTAACCATTCCTCCACTGTATCCCCATCCTCATCGGGAAATAAATCCAGAATCATTCCCTTGGGAAAGGGCGCAAGAGCGAATAAACTGAGATAAAGTGCCAAAATTTGCGCTTCTGGTTCGCTATGCAACTCCTCCCAACTGAGATTAAAGGCAGCTTTTAACCCTCTTTCCGCAGTCATTTCCCCATGAAACTTGGGATTTTTGGCTAAAATTGGCTCATCTAAGCCTTTTTCGGCTAATTTCTCCCGTATTTTGCTAATTTTCCAATCCTGTCGTCGTACCAGTAACCTTGCCACCAATTCTAACGCCAAGGGTAAATAACCCAAATCCTGACATAATAATTTAGCTGCCTCAATTTGTGTGTCAATTCTGTTGTCTTTAAGGTAGGAACGCAATAAATCAAGTGCATCTTTTTCTTTTAAAACTTCTACCCGAAAAGTCGCAATTGTCGCTGATAAATATTCCTTGCGAGTGGTAATTAAAACCTGAAAGCGTTTCTCTTCTTGCGGTGGTAAATAATCCCTAATTTGCTGATAATCCCGCACATCATCAAAGATAATTAGGACATTTCCCGCTAACCAATTTTGCCAACAATAACGAATTTTTACGTCTAATTCTCCCTCATCCGGTAAAGTTAATTTGAGATGTACCCGCGCAAAATCTAAAATAGAAGTACCGATAAAACCGCCGTCACTCTCTGCCACATTTAACCAACATATACACCCGGGATAGGCTTTTTCTCGCCATTCTTGCCAGCCAAACTGTCTGGCTAGTTCGGTTTTACCTATGCCTCCCATTCCTGTTAAGGTAGATATAGCAAGCTTTTGGGATTGTTGTAATTGATTTTTTAAGTCAATTAATTCCTGATCCCTACCAACAAATCTAGGGATATTACTATTAGATAAATTGTGAGGATGTTGTTTAACCTGTTCCTTAACAGGCGGCTGCAGTCAGAAATTACCACCAATGAATGTATTACCTTGAAAAACATTCTTTATGGAATCAGCTAATTTTTGATTATTGATAACGCTTGCTTGTTGGGATTGAGATTTAAGGGTATTATTAACCAATTCTTTAAGGGAAGGTTCTGCTTCTATCGCTTTAACCAACTCGGTCATAATTTGGCTTAATTCGGGACTGGTTTTAGCAACAGATTCCACCTCTAGAATTGCCTGTCCATAATCTAAAGGCTGTTCGGGTGCTTTTTCAATTGCGGTGACAGTATCCGGAGAAACTTGTTTCAGGGAAGTGAGAAATTTTTGGCTCTTCGGTAATTGTTATGCAAATAATTAACTTAAAATAAAATTCGATGATAGTGCTTACGCTCAAAAATAGCTGAAATCTATACAGGGAGAAATTTTAGACACAAACAGGTTAATACCAAAAGATAGACAATCGAGTTAAGATTTGATATAATAGCCAAAAACCAGAGTATTTTACTTATGATACTTGACAAATTTTTGAACCTAGAAGGAACCTCTATTCAAGGCTATCGAC
>NZ_JAPZSO010000014.1:0-32541 GCF_027531715.1 Microcystis sp. LE19-8.1F
TGTAGGAGCGCAGTGGAAAGCGGAAAATGTGCCACAATATTTAAAGCTCCGTTGTGCTTATCTCAATGGTGCTATAGCCCCAGGCGTAGCTTCGTTGGTCGCTTAAGCATTTATACTTATTGCACAAGTGGGATGCTCCCAGGTAAATCTCGGATTGTTAATTCATTATTTTGATGAAGTTTTCCCGTTTTGTTTCCACAATAAATGCCCTCGGTTTCTCTTGACATATTTTCTAAATGTAAAACAATTCCTATATCGGTAATAATTTGATAATTGGTAACGACAACTCCTTCTAGGTGAAGTAGCTCGGTCATTAACTTTAATTGTGGATTTGATGGCATAAGTATAACTTGTGTCTAAACTTGCTGGTCTTGGCTGTCTATATTTTAACCAATAAATTGCTGTATTGCAAGTATAGAGAGCTTTTAAAGATAAATTATTGTTTTTATTGGTCAGCAATAATTCTCTGTTTTTTCTTTGATTTTACACGACAATTTCGGAAGAACCATTTAAAATTTATTCTCAACTAACCAAGAAAGTGGAACGAACCACAAAGACACAAAGGACACAAAGATTGATCGCTCCCATGTAAGTTAAACTTATCACACAAAGAATAAGAGAGCCGAAAGCGCATCCCATTGAAGCAAGAAGCTCTCAACTGGGGAACAGCTTATACCAAATCCGTTTTTAATAGTGTGATTAACTCTCAAGTTATGAATTGTTTCTCCCTGCTCCGTTGCTCCCTTCTCCCCACACCCCACACCCTACACCCCACTCTCCTATCGCTTTCAAACAGGATTTAGTATTATCTGTGGATTCCACTTTTTTCCACTTCTGTCACCCTGAATTATGGGACTGACATCACCCCAACCCCTCTCGTATTCTAAGGTTATCGACAGGAAAGAGAGGTAACAACCATGTTAGCCAGCCACCAAAATCCAACTTTTGTCCGTAACTACTTAATCGCAGTTATCTCCGTGGTGATGATGGGTGTGGGAGTTGCCGATCTCGTCAATAATCCCTCCCGAATCGCTCAACAAAACCGTCTTGATGGTTATGGTCGCTATGTTAGCGCTGGTTTGGTTAGCGGTGCGGTCAATAATATGCGTTAATCTGCCTCTGACACTGGATGTCACCAAGTCCCTTTGAGGATAGATGTTAAAGCGAGATTTGACATTTCTAGCTTTTGTTGTATGATAATGTCGCTAGTCATTATTCTCATAGCCTGGCAATTTCAATATGGCCTATCATCCATTCCATGAATTCCTAGCAATTTCCCTGCTGATGAGGTACAAAATCTCAGGTTTTGGGGGGGGAACAAAAGGTTTAAGTGAGCGTACCTCATGATACTGGTAAACTCTATAGTCATGGATAAGTCCCCTGTCGATGTCAAGAGGAGACATCATTCTGCCAGTAATAATGTTGATTTACAAATATGTTTTGTCCGACTATAACCGTCGGAATACCCTTAAATTTACCATCATAAAAGGAAAAGAATGCTTGAACGTAGATTTGAAAGACTAAACGCATTAGCAGATATTAACTCCGCCTCTAAATATTTATAAATTGGAGTTAGCTCTGGGGGTACCTTTATTCGGGTTAAGGTTCCCAAAAAAATAGCTGTAGATCCCTGTTTTAGGGACGATGTTCATAAAAAATATGCCAATGAAAACTCAATTTTTTATGAGATAACGAGCGATTCTTTTTTCTCCACTCTTGCTCCCCAACACGGTGAATTCGATCTGATATACTTAGATGGATTACACACTTTCGAGCAAACGTTTAGAGACTTTTGTAATTCTTTACGATACTCTCATTCCCGCACTATCTGGCTTATTGATGATACCTGTCCGATTAGTTGGTTTGCCTCTCTTCCTAATTTCCGGCTCTTTCGCCGATTAAGAAAATTGCTTAAGATTAAGGATTCAAGATGGATGGGGGATGTCTATAAGATCATTTTCGCTATCCATGATTTTTTCCCTCAATTCAGTTATGCGACTTTTCCCGGTCACGGACAAACTGTACTCTGGTTGGAAACCCGAAAAGATTTTACCCCGACTTGGGATTCTTTGGAGAAAATTAGTCGTCTTAGCTATTGGGATTTCGAGAAGTTTAAAGACACTCATCTACTTATCCGCGATCCCGAGACTATTCTTGATCAAATCAAGAATAGCTTTGCTTAACCGCTGCTCCCAAATCGGCTTTTATATAGTACGATTAACTGCTCACTCCCTCACTTCCCATCAGCCCACAGTTCCTGACTAATAACTGATAACTGAAACTGCTTAAACCCAAGAATGGAGAGCGCGTAATTGGGGCGTTTTTTTAGCTTGGTGGGTCTGCATTCTTTGTAAAACATCATCGAGAATTGTCACCGCTTCCCGGATATATTCCCCCTTATTAAGCATGACACATTCGGCCCTTTCGGCCATAGCTGCATCGGTAATCTCGGCCCGGGAGGGAATACTTTTCTTGACCAGATTTTCTAGGACTTGGGTAGCCCAAATTACTGGAATATGGGCCGCTTCGCATAACCAGAGAATTTCCTCTTGAATTTCTGCTAATCTTTGATAACCAATTTCTACAGCTAAATCACCCCGGGCAATCATCACCCCAAAAGGTTGTTTACCGGCGGCATGGATGATTAATTCGGGTAGATTTTTCACGGCTAAAGGTGTTTCTATTTTGGCCACAATTGCTTTTTGTCGCCAAGCATCCCCCAAACGACTTTGTAACTCTAGCTGTAGTGTCTCGATATCGCTGGCTTTTTGCACAAAAGAGTAACCGATAATATCGGCATTTTCGGCAATAAAATCTAAATCTTGCCGGTCTTTTGCGGTCAAAGGATCGATATTTAAGATGGTATCGGGGAAATTTAGTCCCTTATCTGCTTTCAGTTTTTCCCCTTTCTCCCTGGCGTGGGTAATTTTTAGTAAGAGACCTTCTGGCATTATGGCAATAACTTCAGCCCCAATATGACCATCATCAATCCAAACTTTCGCCCCGACGGGAATTTGGGGAATAATTTCCGGTTGGGAACAATTAGCCTGAAAATACTGAGGATGGGCAGTGTGGGGGGGTTGGGTGGTTAAGAGGAGAAAATCCCCTTGATATAGTCTGGTTTGGGACTGGGGGGCTAAAATCTCTTCTAAACGGATTTTTGGGCCAGCTAAGTCCATATAAACCTTACAGGTATGTCCATTGACTAAATTTTCGGGATTTTTGACCGCCTCGCGCAGATTTTCGATCATTCCCTGCCACTCTTTGGGTCCATCATGGGCGCAATTAATGCGAATACAGTCCATCCCGCAACGCAGTAATTGAGCGATAAAATCGGGGTCGGTTGCCGCCTCCGTCGGCATTGTCACCATAATTCGCACCCGACGCCGGGGGGAAGGCAGACCGAAAACTTCCGCGCTATGGGAAGCTAAAAGTTGATCTCCTTGGAAAAATGCCTCTAAAGGGGGATGTTTGGGTAATAATGAGGCTTCTTGATGACAAACCGCCCCTAAAGTGGCAATTACCGCATCGAGAGTCGGTAAAACTTTCGATTCAATCCGGCCTAGGGAAGATAATCCCCAGGGCATTAAAGCTAATTGTAAATCCCGGATATCTTCTTGTCTCAGGGCGAGATAATAGGCTAAATTACGGGTGCTAGGTTGAAAATTCTCCTTTTCAATGAGGTTTTTCCACTGCTGCAATTTCTCCTCTCCTTCCACTGTCACAAAATGCCGTAACCTTTGCAGATGATGGAGGAGAGTTTGGGGATAGGATAATTGTTCTCGCTTGAGTTGTTCTGAGAGAGTTAAAGACATAAAATTGAGTAAAAAGTAAAAATCGTCAATTACTAAGGCAATATTTGCCTAGAAAATGCTCACTTTCGCCGCTTATACTGCTTTTGGCTGGTTATGGGGTCAGTTCTCAGGTATAATCTCTCTGTTTCTATACTAAGCAAATATCCTGTCTCTAGAAGTTAATTTTTGCTACGATTTACTTCCCCCTGAATATTAAACCTCTTGCATAATTAACTTTTGAGGGTTCAAAAATGAGAAAAATAGGCATAAAATTGCATAAAATCACTAAATAGAGCCTTTAATTGATTATTATTTATTCTTAATTCTCCTGACTACTGACTCCTAACCCGCACAACAATTTTTGATTTTTGCAAGAGGTCTATTCATTTAGGAACAGTCTCTTAAGAAGGTTTGGGGCTGAATATTGAGGAGATAATCCAGAAAAGTCTTGGCGATCACCGATGGTTTTTTATCCTTGGGATAAACCACATACCAATGGCGTTGGATAGGAAAATCTTCCACGTCAAGGATGGTAAATTCCCCATTAGGATGATCTAAATTTAAGACGTGCTCAGACAGAACCGAAATTCCTAAACCACCGGCGATCGCTTGTTTAATGGCTTCATTATTGCCGATTTCCAAACGCAGAGATACAGTGATGCCATGGTCGAGAAAAATTTGCTGTACTGCCCGTCTAATTCCCGATCCCATTTCCCGCATAATAAAAGGTTCCCCTTGCAGTCGTTTAATTGGAATTTTTTTCTGTCCCGCTAGGGGGTGATCTTTGCGGGCAATTACCACAAGGGGATTTTCCAGAAACGGTCGAATCTCGAGGTTTAGAGCTTCGGGGGGTTCGCTTAAAATATATAGGTCATCAACATTATTGATGATCCTTGCTTCTAGGTCTTGGTGATTGGTCAATTCCAGGGACACATCTACCCCTTGGTACTGTTGACAAAAAGGACCTAGGAGCTGAGGGATTAAATATTGGACTGTGGATACCGCCGCTAAACGCAGTTTACCCTGTTTAATGCCCTTGATATCGGCGATCGCCATCTCAAAGTTATCAAGATCCTTGAGGACTGCCTGACAGGTTACTAATAAACCGCGTCCTGCCTCGGTTAAATACAAACGTTTGCCTATCTGTTCAAATAGGGGCAGACCCACTGCTTTACTCAGTTGTTTCATCTGGGTGGAAACGGTGGGTTGGGTGATCGATAGTTCTTCAGCAGCCCTGGTGAAACTGCCATGACGAGCGGTCGCTTCAAAGACAATCAGTTGATGTAAAGTGGCTTGAATCAAGAGAGGCCTCTAGAGAGCTACACTTCTGTTACTGCCTTGAGGAGCTTTGCTAAACAGAAGCAGGAATGGAGGGGAACGAGTGAAAACCTCCCCACCCCGCTTATATCATAGGTTTAAATCAATACTTTTGTAAAGATATATCGATTTAAACTCAATTTACAAAAATTTGCTTGTCAAGATATCCGTTGTAATATAGATTTATAACAATCGATCTTTAAAAACCATAAAGTTTTGTCTATCAAGGCTGGTCTGTCAACCGCCGGCTTTGTTGTGGCAAAAAATCCTTTGCTCAGTTGGATTCTCATGGAAATAACCAATCGTAATCATTTTGACAATTTGCGGGGCGATATCTTCGGTGGTCTAACAGCTGCCATCGTTTATCACCCTCTAGCTCTTGTCTTCGGGGTAGCTTCCGGGACAAGGGCGATCATGGCTAGTTTAACCGCCAAAAATCCCGAATTAGGCTTGCCCCCAGACTTGACGCTATCCAAAGTTCTGCCCGCAACAGGTTTGCTTGAGGGGTAAAGAGCCTCATACCATTTTTCACAAGTAATGGCAGAGATGGTTAATTGCCCTCACCCCTAACCCCCCCAACCCCCCACCCCCCCTGCCCCCCCGACATCGGGGGGGGCGGGGGGGCAAGGGGGGGGTAAGATACCTGCCAAGAATAAAGAAAAATGGTATTACTCTTACTCTTTTTCAGCTTTTGAAAGTTTATTTAGTTCATTTGTATTGACACTCCTCATCAGGGGAGGCCTAAGGAGGTATTCGTGGATTTTTTCTCATTGTTTGTCATGGACTTTGTTAAGCAGTTGCAGTCCCCAACACTGGCTTTTTTGATTGGTGGGATGATCATTGCTGCTCTCGGAAGTGAATTGGTCATCCCAGAGTCGATTTGTACGATCATCGTCTTCATGCTGCTGACCAAAATCGGTCTGACCGGCGGGATTGCCATCCGCAATTCCAACCTGACGGAAATGGTATTACCAATGATCTTTGCCGTCATAGTAGGGATTATTGTGGTCTTCGTCGCCCGCTATACCTTAGCCAATCTGCCCAAGGTGAAAGTGGTAGATGCGATCGCGACTGGGGGGTTATTTGGAGCCGTGAGTGGCTCGACTATGGCAGCCGGTCTGACGGTACTCGAAGAACAAAAGATCCCCTACGAGGCCTGGGCTGGCGCACTCTATCCTTTTATGGATATCCCGGCGCTGGTAACGGCGATCGTGGTGGCTAACATTTATCTTAACAAGAAGAAGCAGAAAGAAGCGGCCTACGACCACGAGTCTTTTAGCAAGCAGCCGGTGGCGGCCGGGGATTATTCCGATCAGCAGGATTATCCCAGCAGTCGGCAGGAATATCTCAGCCTACAGCAGCCAGCGGATAATCGGGTCAAGATTTGGCCGATCATTGAAGAAAGCCTTCGCGGACCGGCCCTATCGGCCATGTTATTAGGTCTGGCTTTGGGCATATTCACCCAGCCGGAAACTGTCTATAAAAGCTTCTACGATCCCCTCTTTCGTGGCTTGCTTTCAATCTTGATGCTGGTCATGGGGATGGAGGCTTGGTCAAGGGTTGGTGAACTGCGTAAGGTGGCCCAGTGGTATGTCGTCTATAGCGTCCTAGCACCGTTTGTACATGGTCTAATCGCCTTCGGTCTCGGCATGATTGCCCACTACGCCACCGGGTTCAGCTGGGGCGGTGTCGTGGTTCTGGCCGTCATCGCTTCCTCTAGTTCCGACATCTCCGGGCCGCCCACATTGCGGGCCGGTATCCCCTCGGCTAATCCCTCCGCCTATATAGGCGCGTCCACGGCCATCGGTACGCCCGTAGCGATCGGCTTATGTATCCCGTTCTTCCTTGGTCTCGCCCAGGCCCTCAGCGGCGGCTAGGATTGTGGTCGGTGGGCGCTCCCTTGACGGGGCTTACCAAGCAAATAAATGTACACATTTAAGGAGATAATCAACATGGCTAAACCAGCCAAAAAGCTCGTCATCGTCACAGAAAAGATTTTGCTGAAAAAAGTCGCCAAGATCATCGAAGAATGCGGGGCGACCGGTTACACGGTGATGGATACTGGCGGTAAAGGCAGTCGCAACGTGCGCTCGTCGGGACAACCCCACGTTTCCGAAACCGATACGAATGTTAAGTTCGAGATACTTACCCCCGATCGAATTATGGCCCAAAATATTGCCAAGCAGGTTGCCGATCAGTTTTTCCTCAATTTTGCGGGCATGATCTATCTCTGTGATGCGGAGGTTCTGTACGGACAGAGTTTCTGTGGACCAGAGGGCTGTGATATCTAGCCGGTTCATGACTCCGGCACTCTAGGGCCACCGCATCCCAAGCATGACTGTCCTTGAGCGGTGGCCCTTTTTCCTATCCCCCAGTTTTATGACTACCTAAAACCTTTAACCCTCATCCCTTTAAACTGATGATTTTGTCCCCTATTCTGCCTCCTTTGATTGGGGAGATAGCGGCTCCCATAGCTCCGCTCCCCTTGCTTGCCACCGTTGTGGCCGAGGATTCACCGATTATTCTCTCTGGCGTATTGCTGACACTGGTGGTGATTTATCTGGCCAGCAAGCTCGGCGCAGAGGCCGCCCGACGATTGGATTTTCCGCCCGTACTGGGAGAACTGGTCGCCGGTGTGATTGTCGGCGTTTCGGCCTTGCATCTGCTCATCTTTCCCGAAGGGGGACTATCGGCCTCCGATTCGCTGATTATGACGGTACTGCAAGGATTGAATCAATTGGCCCCGGCTGCCGTGGACCGGATCTTTGAGTCCCAAAGTGAAGTGATTTCGGTTCTAGCTGAAATCGGTGTGATTATTCTGCTGTTTGAAATTGGCCTAGAATCCGACCTGCGACAACTCAAGGAAGTGGGAATTCAAGCCACGGTTGTGGCCTGTGTGGGGGTTGCGGCACCTTTTGCGGCAGGTACGGCCGGGTTAATGCTCGTCTTTCATGTGGCGGCCATCCCGGCGATTTTTGCGGGGGCAGCCTTGACAGCAACCAGTATCGGTATTACCTCGAAGGTGTTGTCCGAGTTAGGTCAACTCAAATCCAAAGAAGGGCAAATTATCGTCGGTGCAGCGGTGATCGATGATGTCCTCGGTATTATTGTTCTGGCTGTGGTCGCTAGTTTGGCCAAAACTGGTGAAATCGATGTGGTCAATGTTATTTATCTGATCGTCAGTGCCACGGCCTTTTTGATCGGATCAATTTTGTTGGGAGGTATTTTTAACAAAAGTTTTGTGGCGATCGTGGAGCGGCTGAAAACTCGGGGAAATATTGTTATTCCGGCATTTGTCTTCGCTTTCTTTATGGCATTTTTGGGCAATGCTATTCATCTTGAAGCGATTTTAGGGGCCTTTGCCGCCGGTTTGGTGCTTGATGAAACTGATACCCGCAACGAGTTGGATGAATTAATCAAACCGATCGCCGATTTGCTTGTACCGATTTTCTTTGTGACGGTGGGAGCGCGTGCCGATCTCGGTGTTTTAAACCCAACGGTACCGGAGAATCGGGCTGGACTTTTGATCGCTGTCTTTTTGATGGTTGTGGCGATTATCGGTAAACTGGTGACGGGCTGGGCAGTTTTTGGCATATCTGGAATCAATCGCCTCGCCATCGGTGTGGGCATGATTCCCCGGGGTGAGGTGGGTCTAGTTTTTGCCGGGATTGGCTCGGCCAGCGGAATTTTGGATAAGCCTTTAGAGGTGTCGATTATTATTATGGTAATCCTGACCACTTTCCTCGCTCCTCCCTTCCTCAGAGTCGCTTTTGGTAAGACGGAAGCTGTTCCCGAAACCCTAGAAAGCAAGGAGCCAGCTAATCCTATTCCTTAATTTTGCGGGTAAAATCTGATTTTTTAGACGAGGCTGAAGCATTTTCAGCCTTTTTACAAATCTATGCTCAGGATAAGGGAGCGATCGAGGTAAGATTTGAGAGTATCTAATCTTTTTCCTATGTTCGAGCAGACATTTAAGAATATCGACGATATTCTCCGAAAAGAGGCGGGATGCGCCACGGAGTTGGATTACGCAGAACAGATTTCCTGGATTCTCTTTTTGAAATATCTCGACGATCGGTCAGTCGATCGCCAGAATCGGGCATTATTGACGGGGGAAGACTACGATCCGTTACTAGACGAACCCTATCGCTGGTCGAATTGGGCCTACCCCAAGGACGGGAGGGGTGAACTGCTGAAAACCGCCAAGGTAGGGGACGATCTGATCGAGTTCGTCAATAGCGAGCTATTTCCCTACTTTCAGGGATTCAAGCAATACGCAGAACTGGGGACGTTCGGGGCTAAGATCGGGGAAATTTTTGCGGGGGTGCGGAATAAGTTTCAGAGCGGGTACAACCTGCGGGAAGTTCTCGAAAGTATCGACCGGCTTCAGTTTCGCACGCAACAGCAGAAACACGAGCTTTCGGATCTCTACGAAACCCGGATCAAAAATATGGGCAATGCGGGGCGAAACGGGGGCGAATATTACACCCCGCGGCCTCTGATCCGGGCGATGATTCAAGTGATTAAACCGCAATTAGGGGAGACGATTTATGACGGGGCCTGCGGTTCGGCGGGGTTTCTCTGCGAGGCCTACGAGTATTTACGCCACAGTAAGGCCGATCTGAGTACGAAAGAGCTAGAAACGCTACAGACGAGGACTTTTTTCGGCAAGGAGAAAAAGGCTTTAGCCTATATTATCGGGGTGATGAATATGATCCTGCACGGGATCGAGGCTCCCAATATTATTCAGACCAACACCCTGGCCGAAGATATTCAAGCGATTCAAGAGAAGAATCGTTATGACATCGTTTTAGCTAATCCCCCCTTCGGAGGCAATGAACGCAAGGAGATCCGCAGCAATTTCACGATCAATACCGGAGAGACGGCCTTTCTTTTTCTCCAGCATTTTATCAAGAGTTTGAAAACCGGGGGACGGGGAGCGATCGTTATTAAGAATACCTTTCTGTCGAACGCGGACAACGCCTCTAGAGAGTTACGGAGGGAGTTAACCTCGTCCTGTAATCTCCATACGGTTTTGGATTGTCCCGCTAAGACGTTTTTAGGGGCGGGGGTAAAGACGGTGGTTTTATTTTTCACTAAGGGTTCGCCGACGCAGAAAATCTGGTTTTATCAACTCGAACCGGGGCGAAGTCTGGGAAAAACAAACGCGCTCAATGATGATGATTTGAAGGAGTTCATCGAGTTTCAATCGACTTTTAAGCTATCGGAGCGCTCTTGGTTTTTAGACTTAGAAGAAGTTGATCCTGGTTCCTTCGATTTGTCGGTGAAAAATCCCAACGCGCCGGAGGGCGATCCTTTACGCGAGCCGGAGGAAATTTTAGCGGAGATTGCGGAATTGGACCGGGAAAGTGGGTCGATTCTAGAGGCGATTTCCGATTTATTGGAGTCTTCTCCTAGCTGATGGGAAGGGTGGTTTCGGCTTCGCTCCACCAGCATCCGACTTCACTCAACCAGCATCGAGTTTCGATTATGAAAATTGATAGAAAACAAAAAAATTAAAGTAAGTGCGGAGATTTTTACAAGTATTGGAGAGATTTTATGAAAGAAAAAACAATTAATTTACCAGAACTATGGATGACTAAAAAGCTTGGCGATTTATGCGATATTGCCCGTGGTGGCTCACCTAGACCTATTCAGCAATACTTAACGAATAGCCCAGATGGTATCAATTGGATAAAAATCAGTGATGCTTCTGCCAGTTCAAAATATATTTATGAAACAAAAGAAAAAATAAAGCCCGAAGGAGTTACGAAATCTAGATTAGTTCAAAAAGATGATTTTTTATTGTCAAATTCTATGAGTTTTGGTCGTCCGTATATTATGAAAACATCTGGTTGTATTCATGACGGTTGGCTAGTTTTAAAAGATAAATCGGGACTTTTTGATCAAGATTATTTATATTATTTTTTAAATTCTCAAGCTGCCTATAAACAATTCGATAATCTTGCGGCAGGTTCAACAGTTAGAAATCTTAATACACAGCTTGTTAAAAATGTTATTATTCCTATTCCCCCGATCGAAGAACAAAAAAGAATAGTAGAGATACTAGATAAAGCTTTCGAGGGTATAGCCCAAGCTGAAGCTAATACCCGAAGAAACTTAATTAATGCCCGGGAGCTTTTTGATAGTTATTTAAATCAAATTTTTACGAATCAACATAAAAACTGGGTTACAAACACCCTAGATGAAATTTGTATAAAAATTACCGATGGCAAACATGGAGATTGCAAAAATCAGGATCATTCTGGATATTATTTCTTGAGTGCCAAAGACGTAAAGAATGATCGACTTAATTATGATAACGCCAGACAAATCACTAAGGAAGATTTTGATGAAACTAATCGAAGAACAAATCTAGAGCCATTTGATATTTTAGTTACTAACAGTGGAACTATTGGCAGGACTGCTATTGCACCAGATGATCCGAAAACTTATAGAACTACATTTCAAAAAAGTGTCGCAATTCTTAAGCCTAAAAAAGAAATTATTGATAGCAATTTTTGCAGATTTGAATTAATGGCAAATCTTAATAAGATTATAGCTATCTCATCGGGAACAGCACAAAAGAACTTATTGCTTAGAGATATTCGCTCCTTTCATTTTTCTATGCCTAGTAATATGAAGGAACAGAAAAAAATTGTTTCACAATTAACAAAAGTACTGGATAATTCGCAAAAACTCGAAACCATTTACCAGCGCAAACTAGAAGCGATCGCCGAACTTAAACAATCGATCCTAGAAAAAGCCTTCACCGGTCAACTCAGCCAGTAGAACCGTTAAAATGTAAATAGTGTCTTCCCGTAGCTCCATGATCATCCAGAAAATCATCGACGAACTCCACGAAATCCCCGAAGATCACCTGACTCAGATTTACGAGATCGTTAGGTCTTTTCGCCTTGAATTAGAACGGGAACGATCGCACAACCCAGACGACACCCCAGACGAGGAAATCGTTGCCAACCTTAAACAAGGAATGCAAGAAGCGCTAGGGGGAAATACCATCCCCCTAGATCGAATGTGGGAAGGCATTGATGTCGATTAACGAAAACCCCATCGAAATTAGACTCACCCCCCGCTTTCAAAAAGATATCAAAATCCTCGCCAAACGCTATCGATCCATCCGCCAAGACTTACAACCCCTACTTCAGACCCTTCAGACAGGACAAACCCCCGGCGATCGCATTCAAGGATTCAATTTCCCCGTTTTCAAAGTTCGCCTCAAAAACAGTGATATTAAAAAAGGGAAAAGCGGCGGTTATCGAGTTATCTACTACCTGCAAACCCAGACCGCCATCGTCCTCATCACCCTCTACTCCAAAACCGACCAAACCGACATAACCGATCAAGCGATCGCGGAAGCCATCAGCCAACTTGATTTCTAGCCCATGAACGAAGCCGAAACCAAAGCAGAACTGATTGACCCCGCCCTCAAAGCCGCGGGGTGGGGAGTCATTCCCGACAGTAAAATTCGTCGCGAGGTAATTGCCCCCGGTCGTCTGGTGGGTTACGGCCAGCGCAGTTCATCGAAAATCTGCGATTATGTCTTGGTCTATCGGGGTCACAAACTCGCCACCTTGGAAGCCAAAAAACGCGACGCGCACCCCACCGAGGGACTTGGGCAGGCTAAGGACTACGCCGAGCGCCTGCAAACCCCCTTCGCCCTCTGTACCAACGGCCTCCGCATTTATCGAGTCGATACCCGCGCCGGAAAAGAAGGCTATATCGATCGCTACCCCACCCCCGAAGAACTCTGGGCCGCCACCTATCCCGATTCCAACCACTGGCGCGACCGTTTCGCCACCGTCCCCCCCGATAATAAAAGCGGGATGCGCGAGGCCCGCTACTACCAACACAACGCCATCCAGGCGGTTCTAGAAGCGATCGCATCTGGTCAAAAACGGATGCTCCTGACCATGGCCACCGGCACCGGCAAAACAACGATCGCCCTTCAAATCGCATGGAAACTCTTTCATAGTAGTTGGAACCTGAGCGGTGAACCGACCCACCGGCCCTGTATTCTCTTCCTTACGGATCGCAATATTCTGGCTAATCAAGCTTTAACCGAGTTTACCGCCTTTCCCGAAGATGCCCTCGTTCGGATCGAACCGAAGAACATCCAGAAAACAAAGAAAGTCCCTAAAAACGGCAGCGTCTTTTTTTCGATCTTTCAAACCTTTATGACCCAAAACGGCGAGGAACTAGCCCCTAACTTCCTCGAATACGCTCCCGACTTTTTCGACTTGGTGATCGTGGATGAATGTCATCGGGGCGGGGCCAACGACGAAAGCACTTGGCGAAAAATCCTCGAATACTTTGCCCCGGCCGTACAACTGGGATTAACTGCCACCCCGAAACGGGATCTCAACGGCGACACCTACAAATATTTCGGCGAACCCCTCTACACCTATTCCCTGAAAGAAGGCATTAACGAGGGCTACCTAACCCCCTTTAAGGTGGTTGAATTCACCACCAGTCTCGACGAGTACCAATATGATCCCGACGATGAACTGATCGAGGGCGATATCGACGAAAACAAGGTTTATACTGAATCCGACTTTAACCGGATTATCGAGATCGAGGAACGGGAACGCCAACGGGTAAAAATTTTTATGGAGGCGATCGACCAAAACGAGAAAACCCTGGTTTTCTGCGCCAATCAAGACCACGCCCTAGCCATTCGCGATCTGATCAATCAAATGGCCATCAGCAGCGATCCTAACTACTGCGCTCGCGTTACCGCCAACGATGGCAGCTTGGGAGAAACCCACTTAAAAAAGTTTCAAGACAACGAGAAAAGGCTCCCCACCATCCTCACCACCTCTCGCAAACTCTCCACGGGGGTGGATGCTAGAAACCTGAGAAATATCGTTCTACTGCGTCCAGTCAAATCGATGATCGAGTTCAAACAGATTATCGGGCGGGGGACGCGCCTTTTTGATAATAAGGACTATTTCACTATCTACGATTTTGTTAAAGCCCACGAAAACTTTAACGATCCCGAATGGGACGGGGAACCGCAGGAACCCGTCGTCATCGATCCGAGGCCGCGCCCCAAACCACCTGACGCGATCGAAGATCCTCTCGACGAGCCGGATCCTCTGCCGATACGCCAGAAAATTAAAATCAAACTGGCCGACGGCAAGGAACGAGAACTGGAACACATCCAGAGAACAACTTTCTGGAATGCTGACGGAAAACCGATCTCGGCCGAGGAGTTTATCCAGCAGCTTTTCGGGGATATTCCCGATCTTTTTCAAGATGAAGCGGAATTGCGCCATCTCTGGAGCCGACCCGACACCCGCAAATCCCTGCTAACTGGACTCGCGGAAAAAGGCTACGGCGAGGAACAGCTACAGGCGATCGCCCGGATCACCAACACGGAAAACAGTGATATTTACGATGTGCTGACCTATATCGCCTACGCAGCCAGACCCTTGACCAGAGAAGAGCGGGTAATCAAGCACAAAGATTTAATTTTCTCGAAATATACGGGAAAACAACGGGAGTTTCTGGACTTTATTCTTGATCAGTATATTCGCTCTGGCGTTGGCGAGCTTGACCGGGAGAAATTGCCAAAACTGATCGAGATTAAATATCACACCATTAACGAGGCGATCTCCCAATTGGGAGAAATTCAAGAAATTAGCGGGGTATTTATGAGTTTTCAGGCTTATCTTTACTTAGAGGACGCGGCCTAATCCCCCCTGCCACCCCATGACTGAACTTTCCCCAGCCATTGTTTACTGTTTACCGATCACTGAAAAAGCTTGCCAACCCCGATGAATAACCCCCCCGATAGTCCATTCAATTACACAGAGGCTTTTATTGCCCTAGGAACGAGTAATTTCGATCGATCGGTGCAGTTTTATCGTCAACTGTTGCAACAGGAACCAAACCCCTACCTTGCCGCCGTTTATGCGGAATTTAGGCTGATTAAACTTAAATTAGGTCTTTTTTGCCCTAAAGAGTCCCACAAAGAGGAATTTAGCGATTCTAGGGGCAGTGGCATGAGCATTTGTTTCGAGGTGGAGAGTCTCGAAAAAGCGATCGAGCATTGGAGCGAAATCGGCTATGGTGCTAGGGGAGAAATTAGCCAAGCTTCCCACGGCAGGGAAATCTACATCTATGATCCCGATGGTAATCGTTTAATTTTCCATCAATCCACCGCTAAAACCAATCCTTTCAGGTAGGAACCTTCCGAATGATAGATACTGGTGGGATGGTCCGCCGGTTGGCTTAAACGTGCTAAAATTCGCACTGGGCGAGCCGATTCAATGGCGGCAGCCATGACAGCCCCCTGAAAATGTTCTTCATTAACCACTTGGGAACAGGAAAAGGTGAAAATAATACCTTGGGGGCGAATTTTCTGGAAAGCTTGCTGATTTAATCTTTTATAAGCCATAACCGCCTGATGACGGGATTGGATACTTTTGGCAAAAGCGGGGGGATCGAGGACAATCAGATCGTAATCCTCCTGACAGTCGCGCAGAAAGTTAAAAACATCGGCGCTGTAGGATTGATGGGGAACTTCGCTGAGATTATTCAGGGCGATATTTTTTTCGGTAAGATCGATCGCACCGTGGGAACTATCAACGGAATCGACTAGGGCAGCCCCCGCTTGCATAGCATAGACGGAAAAGCCGCCAGAATAAGAAAAAGTGTTTAAAACCCGTTTATTATGGCAATATTGGGCTAATAAAGCTCTGTTTTCTCTTTGATCGAGGAAAAATCCCGTTTTTTGTCCTTTTTCCCAATCAATAATAAAGCGATGGCCGGATTCTAACACCTCATCGCTGGTTTTTTGACCAAATAAGTATTTATTCTCGGAAGTATGGGCGCTTTTCGCCAAAACCGCGGCACTTTTATCGTAAACTGCCCGTAAATTGTCAGCGTAGATAGTTTTCAGACAATCGACAATCAGATCGAGACGTTGGTATAAAGCTAGGGAATAAGCTTGAATAACCGCCGTGCCATTGTACCAATCGACGATTAAACTGGGTAAACCGTCTCCTTCAGCGTTAATTAAACGATAACAGTTAGTTTTCGGGTTATCCACTAAACCGATTTGTTGCCGCAGCTGATAGGCATTCTGGAATTTTTCGAGAAATAATTGAGCAATATCGCTGACTTTTTGGAAAGAAAGAATTTTAACGGCAATATTGCTAGGATTATACAGTCCAGTGGCTAGATATTCGCCTCGATCGCTATAAACCTCAACGATAGCACCCTCTTTGACTTCCCCCTCCATCTCTTTAATCGCCCCAGAAAATATCCAAGGATGGAATCGTTTAACAGCATCAATTTTATGGTTTCTCAGGATAATTTTCGCTAAATCTGGCATGGATAAAGAATCAGGGTTGATAGCTGACGGCTACTAGATAATTCTATTATCCCCTGCCCGCAGCACAAAACCATGGTTTGTTATCCCTCGATCGAGTGGCATCAAAGCACATGAGTAGAAAACGGGTTTCTCCGAGAAACCCGTTTTCTGTTTCTGTGCGTTACTCAACGGATTTAGTATCAGAGGGAATTCTCGCCTATAATAAGTTAAATTTTCGCGATATTCCCTCGACAAATGCCAAGAAAAAGTGATGCTGCCGGTGGTTTAAGTTTATGGTTTCAGCGTTTGGGGGCTGCCAGTTTGTTAGCGGGACAAACTTTTTTACATATTCTTAATGGCAAAATCCACCGGCGTAATACTCTGGAACAAATGAGTATTGTGGGGCCAGAATCCTTGACAATTGCCCTAATTACTGCTGCTTTTGTGGGTATGGTTTTCACTATTCAGGTAGCCAGAGAATTTATTTTTTTTGGGGCGGGTAGTTTTGTTGGGGGAGTTCTTTCCTTGGCTTTAACAAGAGAATTAGCCCCGGTTTTAACTGCGGTGGTGGTGGCGGGGAGAGTTGGCTCGGCTTTTGCCGCCGAAATTGGTACAATGCGAGTAACAGAACAAATTGACGCTTTATATATTTTAAAAACCGATCCGATCGATTATTTGGTCATTCCCCGGGTGATTGCCTGTAGTTTAATGTTACCGCTGCTCACTATTATCTCTTTAGTCACAGGGCTACTGGGGGGTTTATTTATTTCCGATAGTCTTTACGGCATTTCCTATTCCCTATTTTTACAATCAGCCCAAAATTTTCTAGAAACATGGGATTTAATTAGTTCTATGTTAAAGTCGCTAATTTTTGGGGTTTTAATTGCCATTATCGGTTGCAGTTGGGGTTTAACCACCACCGGCGGCGCTAAAGGAGTTGGTCAATCTACTACCACGGCTGTGGTAACTTCTTTATTAGCGATTTTTGTGGCTAATTTTTTTCTCTCTTGGTTGATGTTTCAAGGGACAGGCAATGTGGATATCGGTTAATTAGTCACAGCAACAAGTGGGACTGATTGAGAATAGAGAAACTGATAAGCTAAGACGTATTTAAACCGCTTATTCTTAGATTAGCCGAATCTCCCCCCCCTGCCCTAGGGCCGTTGGGGAAGTGGGGAGCGGGGGAGTGGGGAGAAAAAAGCTGGTAAAATGACTCTAGGCAACCTTAAAAACAATTCATGAAAGCGCAAACAACAAGTAAAGATAGCCTGATCCTACGGCAAGAAGTAGTGGGAGCGCGTCGCCCTAGTAACTATTTTTGGGCTGTAATCGTCTCTATTGGCGGTCTAGGCTTTCTCCTTGCCGGTCTTTCCAGTTATTTGAAGGTCAATCTACTTCTCGTTAGCGATACCAGTGCCTTACAATTTATTCCCCAAGGAGTCGCCCTCCTCTTTTATGGCACTGCGGGGACGCTTTTAGCCACCTATCTCTGGTTATCTCTCCTCTGGAATGTCGGAGGTGGTTACAACGAGTTTAATAAGGAAACCGGCAAAGTTAAAATCTTTCGTTGGGGCTACCCTGGCAAAAATCGCCGCATCGATCTCGATTGGCCCCTGGAAGATGTGCAAGCTGTGCGGGCCGAAGTGCGAGAAGGACTCAACCCGAAACGGGAACTATTCCTGCGGATTAAACAGCGTCGCGATATCCCTTTAACTCGCGTCGGTGATCCTATGTCCCTCTCGGAATTGGAAAATCAAGGGGCAGAACTCGCTCGTTTTCTGGAAATTCCTCTAGAGGGATTGTAGTCCTTTTTTCGCTCTTTTTGGCTATAAAATGATGAAGATAAGAAAATCTTGCTGGCTGTCTGTGGTTTGTGTTTTTTTAATCACAACGACGACACTTTTCGGCTGTTCTTCCCCAGAAGCTAACTCCACCCCCGATAATTCTATTATCATCGAAAACCCTAAATCTGCCAGTTCGGGCAGTGTCAACATGGATAATTACAAACCCCGCTTAGATGGAACTGCCGTGGTCGAGATGATCATCAAAGGTAAACCGGTAACGATCGAAATTGATGGCAATGCGGCCCCAATTACTGCTGGTAACTTTGTGGATCTGGTGGAGAGAGGTTTTTATAATGGTTTAACTTTCCATCGCGTGGTTACAGAACCGCAGCCTTTTGTCGCCCAAGGGGGTGATCCCCAAGGTCGCGGAACGGGTGGTTTTGTCGATCCGAAAACCAAGCAATCCCGTTATGTTCCCCTGGAAATTCTCCTCAAAGACGAAAAAGAGCCGATTTATGGGCAAGCAATCGGTCAACAGGCCACGGCCCGCACTCCCATCGTCGCTTTACCCCATAAACGCGGTGCGATCGCAATGGCCCGTTCTCAACAGCCTAATTCCGCTTCTTCTCAGTTTTATTTTGCCCTGTCGGATATCAATTTCCTCGATGGTGATTATGCCGTTTTTGGTTATGTAACTGAGGGAATGGAAGTGATCGATACGATCAAACAAGGGGATAAAATTGACTCGGCCAAAGTTGTTTCTGGTGCGGAAAACCTGAAAAAATAGCGATCGGTTAGGGTGGGACCAGGCGACAATAATTTAGTCTTCGCCGTCCCCCCCCCAATCATTTAATGTTCCGATAACTGATAACTGATAACTGATAACTGATAACTGATACCTGATAACTGATAAATGAATGTTGTGGTGACGGGAATTGGGTTGATCAGTTCTCTGGGAAATTTAAGTCAGAGTTGGCAAAGATTACTAGAGGGCAAAACCGGTATAACTAGGCAACAACCCTTTTCTGATTTACCCGCTTTACCCCTGGGTTTAATCGGTCACAAACCGGCATTTTTAGAGGATTTAACCAAAATTGCCCTGATTGCTGCCCTCAAAGATGCGAAATTAACCCCTCCCTTAAAGGATTGTGGTGTCACTATCGGTTCTAGTCGTGGTTGTCAGGGTTTATGGGAACGGATGGCAGCGACGGGAATAGTAGAAAACTGGTTAGATAGTTTACCCGATCGCGCCTCGGTATTGACCGCTAGATTGATAGAAACCGGCGCCCCAGTCTTAGCACCCATGGCGGCCTGTGCCACGGCTATCTGGTCGATCGCCCAGGGTGTAGAATTAATCAAAATGGGAGAATGCGATCGAGTTTTAGTCGGGGCGATCGAAACTCCGATCACTCCCTTAACTTTGGTGGGATTTGAACAGATTGGAGCTTTGGCGAAAACGGGCTGTTATCCTTTTGATAGAGCTAGAGAGGGCTTGGTTTTGGGCGAAGGTGGGGCGATTTTAGTCCTTGAATCCGAAGAATTGGCTTTAAGCAGAAATGCCCCCATCTACGGGCAGATTTTGGGCTATGGTTTTAGCTGTGATGCCGATCATGTTAGCGCCCCGGCGGTGAATAATCGTAGTGCTACCAAAGCCATAGAACTATGTTTGCACAGAAGTCAATTAAGAAAAGATGAAATTAATTACATTCACGCCCACGGCACTAGCACGCGTTTAAACGATGAACGGGAGGCAAACCTGATCGCCAGCATTTTTGGCTCGCAAGTGGCTGTAAGCTCGACAAAAGGCGCAACAGGACACACTTTAGGGGCTTCAGGGGCATTAGGTGTGGCTTTTTGTTTAATGGCTCTCAAAAATCAGCTAATTCCCCCCTGTGTCGGTGTGCGCCAGTCGCCTTTTCAATTAAATTTAGCTAGATCGGCTGTTAATTTTTCCCCGCACAATTGTCTCTGTCTTAGTTTCGGGTTCGGAGGACAAAATGCAGCCATCGCAGTGGGGAAGTTGTTCAGTGATCAGTAACCAGTTCTTTCCTTGCCCGTCTCTGCATTTCTTTTTAACAAAACTTAACAATTATGGGCGAAATTTTGCTTGTTTTTGTCGGGAGATTTTGAGATAATATTTTTAAAGGATTTTATTCACAATGGGAGTATTTGAATCCAGCAAAATTTGCAAAGATTCCCATTATGAGAAAAGCATAGCACAAGCCGCCGCCAAAGTCAAGTCCTTTCTTATTACTTATGGGTGCGAATTTCCAGGAGTCAAAAAGGGCCTTAGTGGGGGTGCTAGGTGTTGGGGAGATTTTTCAGTGATCAGCTTTAATACTGCTCACTTAATATATACTGCTCACTTAAAACTCACATCTGACTCCTGACTGCTGATAACTGATTATGGATACACCGCGACTACATCCGGACACGATCGAAGAAGTTAAACAAAGAATTGATATTGTGGATTTAATTTCCGAGAGAGTCGTCCTCAAAAAAAGGGGAAGGGAATACGTTGGTTTATGTCCTTTTCACGAGGAAAAATCCCCCAGTTTTACGGTTAGTCCTGCCAAACAAATGTATTACTGTTTTGGCTGTGGTGCGGGGGGAAACGGGATTAAATTTTTCATGGAAGTGGGGAAACAATCTTTTAGTGAGGTGGTTTTCGATCTCGCTAGAAGGTATCAAATCCCGATTAAAACTCTAGCAGTAGAACAGCGTCAGGAATTAGAACAGAAATTATCCCTCAAGGAACAATTATACGAAATAATGGCCGTAGCGGTGAGTTTTTATCAGCACGCCCTTAGTCAACCCCAAGGGGAAAAAGCGTTAGATTATCTTAAGGTACAACGACAACTAACCCCAGAAACTATCGCAACTTTTCAACTGGGATATTCTCCGGAAGGTTGGGAAACGCTCTATCGTTATTTGGTGGAACAAAAGCGCTATCCTGTGGCTTTAGTGGAACAAGCAGGATTAATTAAAGCGCGTCAAAATGGTAGTGGTTATTACGATCAATTTCGAGATCGTTTAATGATTCCTATTTTTGATAGTCAAGGACGTGCGATCGCTTTTGGTAGTCGTACTTTAGGTAATGAGCAGCCAAAGTATCTAAATTCTCCCGATACTCCTCTATTTGAAAAGGGAAAAACTCTCTTTGCTCTCGATCGAGCTAAACAGGCAATTATTCAGCAAGATTTAGCGATAGTTGTGGAGGGTTATTTTGATGCGATCGCTCTCCATGCTGCCGGTATTACTAATGTGGTTGCCTGTTTAGGAACAGCTTTAAGTCAAGAGCAAATTAAACTACTTTTGCGCTACAGTGAAAGTAAACAAATAATCTTTAATTTTGATGCCGATCAAGCGGGAATTAAAGCAACACAAAGAGCGATCGAGGAAATTAACTCTCTAGTTTATTCGGGACAAGTTAACCTAAAAATCCTCAATCTTCCCGATGGTAAAGATGCCGATGAATTTCTTAAATCTCGTGCTGACGGGTACCACGGATTCGACAAGCTCACCGCCCATAGTTATCGAGAATTAATCGAAAAATCTCCTTTTTGGATTGATTGGCAAATCTCGCAAATGTTAGTTAATAAAGATTTAAAACAGGGACTACATTTTCAACAAGTGTCTAGTAGTATGATCAGTTTACTGCAAAAGTTAATCGACGGCAATCAACGGACTTTTTACCTAGATTATTGTGCTGAAATTTTGGCTCAAAAAGATGCCGCTCGTTTGCCATATATTTTAAAAAATCTCTCAAAGCAAGTTAATAAACCTCGGTTCGACGAAGCTCACCGTCCACGGTTCGACGCATTTCGACAAGCTCAATCGCCAGCAATTAAAAGGAAAAATATCCTAGATAAATCCGAAAAAAACGGCTCAGAAAAAGCCGAATGGTTACTATTACTAATCTATCTCCATTCTCCCGAATATCGGAGGCTCATTTGTGAACTTTTGGATGAAAAAGATTTAATTTTTAATCTCCCTGATTATCGTTGGTTATGGCAAGTAATTCTAGAGTTAGAAACCCAAATTACTAACCAAAGAGATTTGATGTCAGCTTTACAGAATCATTTATTGATGATCACCGCAGACAAAAATCGTGATTTTAATTCTTTATTTCACTTAAATGAACATACCAGTCAGCAAATTTTGCAGCCAGAAGAACAGATAAAAAATGCTATTATAGCTATGGAAAAAATTAGTTTAATGGAATATCGTCGCTACTGTCAAGAACAATTAATTAATGCTCTCGACAGCAATCAACGGGAATTTTATCAGCAGGAATTCTATCAAACTGTTAATAAATTAATCGAAATTGATCCTCACTACCAACAAGCTTAATTCTCTGATTGATTAGAAACTAGACAGTTGTTCGGCAATAATAAATACTAACTTATCCACTGCTCCTGCTTGCCCGCGCACTGCCCGCAATTTTTGCCGGATAGCCTCTAATTGTTGGGGATTTTCTAACCAGGATATAACTATATTTGCCACTTCTTCTGGTTGTAATTCCCCCAATAATTCCGGAACAATTTCTGCACCGGCCCAAATATTTGGCCAGGCATATAAACGCTTTTTCCGCAACATATAGAGATTAATTATCTTAGCAAATAAAGACCCCACCCCCGGCAGTTGGGCTAATAAACCGGGTAAACCGTCCCAAGTCCGCATCGCGTCTAGTTGCTGAGTCGGTAGTAAAATAATCATCGGGATTGCCAGCGCTCCTAATTCGGCAGTATTAGCACCCACCGTCGTTAAAGCTAAATGACAGCGAGAAAGCTGGTTATGGGCGGGAAAATCGGTAATTAGGTCAACTTTTACCCCCTTAGCTGTTTCTAGATAGGGTTTTTCACCGTTTTTTAATTGGGCAGCACTCCAACCGGTTTTAGTGATCATCGGATTATAGCTAGGATCGGCAAATTTCGCCAAATAAGCTAAATTTAGGGTAGGAGCGACAGGAATTAAAAATTTAGTCTGGGGATTCTGCGCGTGTATCTTTTCGGCAATGGCTAGGGTTAGGGGTACACCCTGGGCTAATTTCGAGGGTTTGGAACCCGGGAGGAGTGCAATTAAGGTAGCATCATCGGGGGTGATAGCAGTGGGCAAATCTACCATTAAATCGCCGATAACAGTAAATTTATGCTGATATTGTTGGGGAATATTATTTAATACACTTGTATTCATCACGGCAAAGCGATCGATCCCCCGATACCAACGCGCTTCCCATTCCCCATAGATAACGGTGCGATAACCCAAACGTTTACCGATGGTGAGGGCAAAAAATTGATCGCCCCCTAAAAATAAAACGATGCCCTTGGGGTGCCAATCCCAATTATCGGCGGTTTTTCCCCAGAAAAGAAAATTAAAGAAGTTTTCTGGCGACTGGACTCGATCGACCTCTGGATATTTCCTAACTACTTCCGTTTCCGCCCCCATAGAATGAGTACAAGGGGAAAGAATCACCGAAATCCGCAACAGCGATCGATCTTCTGTTAAGTTTTGTCGCAATCTCTTGACAACTGGACGCACCCATGTAGATATTTCTCCAGGACCATTAGAGAGAATGAGAAGATCAACAGGAGAATCAAACATGATAAGTAGTCGTGCAAAATTAATGTCTTGGTTAGGATAGGCAAAAGGCAAAAGGCAAAAGGCAAAAGGCAAAAGGCACTCATGCAAGGAGTGGTTAGATATGTGTAATTAATTTTGCTTAGGTACTTATCAAGTAAAAAGTTCCCTGTTGCGGTGTTGCCTACTTGCTATTGAATAAAGAACGAATTGCCTGATGTTTAGGGTGATCAAATTCTGGGGGAACCTTGCGGGTATCGGTAATCAACCAATCCAAGGCTGCCGCTTCCACATCGATCGCCGCGCCGGTTTTATCAACACAATAGCGCCCAAAGACCAACTTATCGACCAAACGCGCCCCTGGACCGAGGCGAGAATATTCAAAAATAACGCTATTATCCACCGTCGCGCCGCCACAAATCCAACAATTGGGGCCAATCATACTCGGACCGACAATTTTCGCCCCGTCTTCAATGCGCGTCATTGCCCCGATATACACAGGTCCGGTGATATCGACTTTATCCCAGTTTACCCCCACATTTAAGCCCGTGTAGATGCCCGGTTTGACTTCGATGCCGGGGATAGCAACATTTTTAATTTCCCTGGATAACACCCCGCGAATTGCCTGCCAGTAGTCGGGAACTTTACCGATATCCACCCATTCAAAATCCATGTTTAAAGCGTAGAAAGGCGCACCTTTAGCGACTAATTCGGGGAATAATTCGCCCCCGATGTCGTATTTACTATTAGGGGGAATAAAATCAATGATTTCTGGCTCAAAAATATAGATACCCGTGTTAATGCAGGTACTTAAAGCTTCATCGATGGCCGGTTTTTCTTGGAAACTGAGAATCCGTCCCTCCTCGTCGCTAAC
Organism: Microcystis sp. LE19-8.1F; assembly: GCF_027531715.1. NCBI lineage: Bacteria > Bacillati > Cyanobacteriota > Cyanophyceae > Chroococcales > Microcystaceae > Microcystis > Microcystis sp. LE19-8.1F. The sequence goes on from NZ_JAPZSO010000014.1 coordinate 24,691, forward strand.
TACCACCCCATAACTGGATACTTCCTCTCTGGGGACGGTTTTGGTGACGATAGTGGCGATCGCTCCTTTTTCTCGATGCCATTTAACGGCTGCGGTTAAATCGAGATCGATCAGCGCATCACCACAGAGAACCACAAAAGTATCGTCAAAAAAGGGATTAAAATCTTGAATTCGTCGTAAACCGCCCGCCGATCCCAGGGCATCACCGATTAACTCGCCCTCTTCGATTCTACCCTCAAAAGAATAGCCGATATGCACCCCAAAACGCTGACCATCGCGGAAATAACTCTCAATTTCTTCGGCTAAATGACTGACATTGACCATGATCTGATCAAAGCCATGCTGTCGCAACAGTTCCAACAAAAACTCCATCACCGGCTTTTGTAAAATCGGGATCAGCGGTTTGGGAATCGTATGGGTAATCGGACGCACGCGAGTTCCTTTGCCAGCCGCCAAAATCATGGCTTTCATTGATGTTTATTTCCTTTTGCGATCGAGGTTTGTAATTAAATCATGCCTAGTGTATCATTATCGGCTCGGAATCAGTAGTTATCGATCCTCTTGGGGGTACCTCGAAAAATAGATTTACTTCAGCGTTGCACCGCCTGAAACCCTGATCAAACCTTGGTTTATTCTCAATTAGTGCGAAGATTTTCTCAATAAGTCCAATTGATCGAGCTACCCCTTAGTAATTGATAACGGAAAAAAAGTCAGAGATTTAACCCAGATTACACTGATGGACAAAATTAACAAATCAACTTTGCTGTAACTCATACTACTCAGTCCTCTAGGCTAAGATGATCAAAAAAACGCAAGTTTTTAAATTGATGGGCAAAAAAAGTTTAATTTTACGCAATAACCAAGACGTTAAGTACCTAAGCAAAATTAATTACACATATCTAACCCCCCCTTGCCTCTTGCCTTTTGCCTTTTGCCTTTCTTCACTAGGAAATTTATTTTGCACGACTACTTATGTCTAGGCTACCTCGAAAAATCGAATTTTGAGGGACGGATCGCCTTGTTAGTTCTTGAAAATTATTCCCTCTTCATCAATGTATATCAAGGAGATTTCCTCGACCAACACTTTGTTAACAAAATCTTTTATTCGAGGTGTCCTTGAGCATTAGATCAACCTAGACTCCCTGCCGAATTTCCCCAACAATCAGTTTAACCGCAGGCAGTCTAGGCGAAAAATGGCGAGCAAAAAATTGACTACTTGAGATATAGCGTTTTTCAGTCTGCTGAGGTACAAAAGTTATGGGTTTTAGGCAAAAGGCAAGAGGCAAAAGTCAAAAGGGAAGAAAAATATGTGTACCTCACTAGCTTAGGAAACGCTATAGTAAAAAGCGATTTCTTTCTCCTTGAGAGGGGCAAAATCGGCGGCTAACAACAGCTGATTTAATTCTTCTTGGGGGATATGTTTGGCCCCGATGCGGACAATTCGCGATCTCATCGTGTTCGAAACCCCGCTTCTTTGTCGTCCTGCTTCCAAACCCATTACCCGGTGATAAAGTTCCAATTTTGCCGGTGGAATCGGGGAACCATCAAAATCAATACCATTAGCGATCGCCACATCGATGGCATCAGCACCCGTAGTCGTGGTTAAATTAGTTTCGGTGGACATAAAGACAATATAAAGGATCGTTGCTATTTTATCAGGCGATCGATATCCGCCGCTATGATCAGGAAAGTAATCTTCATTTCTGTGTAACTATGGCTCAATTGCCCACCTATCAACCAAAACAGTTATCCCTAGGCCCCCTAGAAGCGGAAATTCTCAATATTGTCTGGGAATTGGAAACCGTCAGCGTTAAGGATGTCCACGATCGCATTTTAGCCGATCCAGAACGGGATCTGGCCTATACTTCTGTGACTACGGTACTGCGTCGTTTAACTAATAAAGGCTGGTTAAGTTGTTATAAACAGGGTCGGATTTTCTACTGGAAACCGATGGTTTCTAAGGAACAAGCACAGGCAATTAAAGCCTACGAACAATTACATCGTTTTTTGGCTATTGGTAATGCGGATGTGGTGGCTTCTTTTGCCGATAGTCTCGATACTGCTAGTGTCGAACAATTAAAAGCGATCGCATCTCGTTTAGATACCCTGCGTCAACAACGGAGAGAACGCTAATGCACGGTTCAATGTTATTACTAGCATTAACTATCGCCATTGGTTTACGTTGTTTTTTGCCCAGCTATCAGCGTCGTTGGCAGACAACGCTATTTTTCTTTCTCTTTCCTCCTTTGCTGCTGTTAATGACAGTTATATCGGTGGTTTGTATGGGCTATGGCGGGCAAATGTTGGGCTATAACTCCAGTTTAATTAGTTACTTTAGTGCTATAATCTGGCTAGTTTTTGCTATATTCTGTCTGATAAAACTCTCCTATCAAACTTGGCAAACCCATCGGGATTTTAGCAGTTATCCCCTCAAAAAAATCACCACTCAGAAGGCGAGAGTTTTAGCAGTGGATTTTCCCTACAGTGCCAGAGTTGGCTTCTGGAAGTCGGAATTAATTGTAACCCAAGGATTATTAAATCTCTTAGATCAAGAACATTTACAAGCAGTTTTAGCCCACGAACAAGCTCACCAAGAATATCATGACACTTTCTGGTTTTTCTGGTTAGGTTGGCTGCGATCAATGTCTTCTTGGCTGCCCAATAGTGAGAATTTATGGTCAGAATTGGTCTTCTTGCGGGAATTGCGCGCCGATAAGTACGCTTCCGGACAAGTGGATTATTTACTATTAGCTGAATCGCTGCTTTTAGTAGCAGAAAAAGTTAATCAAGTAGCGGAAATAAATTTCTCTGATAGTTGCTGTGTTGCTCTGAGTGATAATTCTTTAAATAATCGCTTATTAGAGAGAATCGATGCTTTAGTCGAGTCAGAAAAACCAGAATTTCCTGGATTTAACTATCAAGTCTGGCTCTTGCTTTCCCTCTCCCTCGCGCCTTTCTTACTCTTGCCTTTACACTCCTAAAAATGACCCTAGAAGTTGGACAAAAAGCCCCGGAATTTGCCACCCCCAACCAAAGGGGCGAAATTAGCAAATTAGCAGATTTTGCCGGTCAATGGTTGGTATTATATTTTTATCCCAAAGATAACACTCCGGGCTGCAGCACAGAAGCGATCAATTTTACCGCTTTGTCACCGCAATTTCAGCAATTAAACGCGGTAATTTTGGGAGTTAGTCCCGATTCAGCCAAGTCCCACTGTCGTTTTATTGAAAAACACAATTTAACTATTCAATTATTGAGCGATACCGAACATCAACTGGCGGAAATTTATCAAGTCTGGGGATTAAAAAAATTTATGGGTAAGGAATATATGGGGATTAAACGCTCCACTTTCCTGATCGACCCCCAGGGAAATATTGCCTATATTTGGTCAAATGTCAAGGTAAAAGCCCATGCAGAAGCCGTTTTGAAAAAACTTGAGGAATTGCAGTAGCAAGCCCTCAGTACCCAATATTTACGGGTAGGCAATCGCGCCCTTTCGTGTTAGACTAGAAAAGTTGTCAAAAATCGCACATCTAGGCGATCGGGTGTTTCTAGAAATCTAGAAATCCAGCCCTAGATGGAGGATCAACCCGAAAAGGAGAAAAATATGCCCGTTGTCTCTCTCGCAGAATTGCTAGAGTCTGGGGTTCACTTCGGCCATCAAACGCGCCGTTGGAACCCGAAAATGTCTCAGTACATCTACACTGCCCGAAATGGGGTTCATATCATTGATTTGGTGCAAACTGCCCAATTAATCGAAGAAGCTTACGAATTTGTCCGAGGAGAAGCCGATCGCGGTAAACGCTTTTTATTCATCGGTACGAAACGGCAAGCGGCAGCAATCATTAAACAGGAAGCTTTACGCAGCGGCAGCCACTTCGTTAACCAACGCTGGTTAGGGGGAATGTTAACCAACTGGGAAACCATTCGCGGCCGGGTAGAAAGACTCAAAGAATTAGAAGAATTAGAAAATAGCGGCGCCCTCGATAAACGACCGAAAAAAGAAGCATCGGTACTGCGTCGGGAATTGGGCAAACTAGAAAAATACCTCGGTGGCATTAAAACCATGCGCCGGCTGCCGGATTTAGTCGTCGTAGTGGATCAGCGTCGGGAATACAACGCTATCCAAGAATGCCAAAAATTGGGCATTCCCATCATCTCCCTCTTGGATACTAACTGCGATCCTGACTTGGTAGATGTGCCGATTCCCGCCAACGATGACGCAATTCGCTCAGTCAAACTGATTTTAGGCAAAATTAGCGATGCGATCATCGAAGGTCGTCGCGGTGGTCAAGCAGCGGTGGAAGAATACGAGGAAGACTACGATAATGAAACCGAGTACGAGGAAGAAGGTGATTATTCCCAATACGCCGCCGAATTTGCCAGTGGAGACGACGATAACTAGGGAAAATTAGCTATTGATCGCAGCTAGGTTCGGGGGGAAACTTTCCGAGCCTATCGAGCGGTCAAACCTGCCCCTCTCGTGGCATGATCAATTATAAGCAGTAGGTTAAGAATATTATGGCGGAAATTACAGCACAACAGGTTAAAGAACTTAGGGAAAAGACCGGCGCCGGCATGATGGATTGTAAGAGGGCGCTGACGGAAAACGCGGGGGATATAACCAAAGCGATCGAATGGTTGCGTCAAAAAGGGATTACTTCCGCCGAGAAAAAAGCTAGTCGGGTAGCGGCAGAAGGGATGATCGGCAGTTACATCCACACCGGCAGCCGCATCGGTGTTTTAGTAGAAGTGAACTGTGAAACCGATTTTGTCGCCCGTCGCGAGGAGTTCAAAAAATTGGTTAATGACGTGGCGATGCAGATTGCCGCTTGTCCTAACGTCGAATATGTAAAAGTGGCCGATATTCCCGCCGAAATCGCCGCCAAAGAAAAAGAAATTGAGATGGGACGGGACGATTTAGCCAATAAACCCGATAATATCAAAGAAAAAATCGTGGCCGGCCGCATTGAAAAACGTTTGAAAGAACTTTCTCTGCTCGATCAACCCTTTATCCGCGACCAGAACATCAGTATTGAGGAGTTGATTAAACAAGCGATCGCCGCTTTGGGAGAAAATATTCAGGTGCGTCGTTTCCAACGCTTTGTACTAGGTGAGGGGATCGAGAAAGAAGAAACGGATTTCGCCGCCGAAGTAGCCGCCCAAATGGGACAAAAAGCCCCGGAACCTGTAGCAGCAGCCCCGCAAGTGGAGGAAAAAGCCCCGGAACCGGCAGCGAAGGATAATCCGCCCGCTAAAGGCAAAAAGAAAAAGTAAGTTAAATGAAGATCAATCTGGTGGGGTGCGAGTTTCGTACCCCTTTTGTCTTCAGGGGAGTGGGGGTACTTAATCAGTTATCAGTAATCAGTCAAAAGAAAAAAGAAATTGGCAACCAAAGCAAATTCCTTGACTGGATTCCTTGGGAACAAAAGCCTATCTTTTACCTACTTATTAAAAACTTTGTAAATAAGATTATCTTATTTGCACTCGTGGTCCCTAGAGGTTGTCGAACGGAAAAAATGCAGATTCAGGACAAAATCACCGAAATAGCCGCTAAAACAGCGAAAGCGATCGAACTTTCTCAGAATTATTTACTTTCTACCCAATACTCTGAGGGTTACTGGTGGGCAGAATTAGAATCTAATGTCACCATCACCTCAGAAGCAATTTTACTGCACAAAATCTGGAAAACTGACAAAAATCGCCCCCTAGACAAAGCAGCCACCTATCTGCGTCAGCAACAGTGTCCTAACGGCGCTTGGGAGTTATTTTATGGTGATGGTGGCGATCTTAGCACCACTGTGGAAGCCTACATGGGGCTGCGACTATTGGGAATTCCCCTTAATGATCCTGCTTTAGAAAAAGCTAGAGAATTTATCTTAGCTAAAGGTGGCATCAGCAAAACCCGCATTTTCACCAAAATGCACCTTGCTTTGATTGGTTGTTATGATTGGCTGGGGGTTCCCTCTATCCCCGCTTGGATTATGCTACTGCCAGAAAATTTCCCTTTTACTATCTATGAAATGTCCAGTTGGGCGCGGGGAAGTACGGTTCCTTTATTAATTGTTTTTGACAAAAAACCCGTGTATAAAATGGGTTTTAATCTCGATGAACTCTATACAGAAGGGGTGAATAATGTCAAGTATGAGTTACCAAAAAATAACGATTGGGCAGATGTTTTTCTCTGGTTAGATGGGCTGTTTAAATGGGCAGAAAAAACTGATTTAGTTCCCTTCCGTCAAGAAAGTCTGAAAGCGGCGGAAAAATGGGTAATTGAACGACAGGAAGACCCAGGCGATTGGGGGGGAATTATCCCAGCGATGTTAAATTCTCTGTTAGCTTTAAAAGCCCTAGGTTATGATGTTTACGATCCGATTGTTGCCCGCGGTTTAAAAGCGGTGGATAATTTTGCCATTCAGACGGATAATACCTATTGTGTACAGCCCTGTGTGTCGCCGGTTTGGGATACGGCTTGGGTAATTCGAGCGCTAATTGAATCCGGGCTAAATCCCGCTCATCCAGCTATGATTAAAGCGGGACAATGGTTAATCGATCAACAAATTCTTGATTATGGCGATTGGGCGATTAAAAATAAAATTGGAACCCCCGGGGGTTGGGCTTTTGAATTTGATAATCGCTGGTATCCCGATTTAGACGATTCGGCAGTGGTGGTGATGGCTTTAGAGTTAATTAAAATGCCCGATGAAAATATTAAAAAAGGTGTGATGAAACGGGCAGTTAATTGGATGGCTACTATGCAGTGTAAAGCTGGTGGTTGGGGAGCTTTTGACATCGATAACGATCAAAACTGGCTTAATTCTTTGCCATATTCCGATCTAAAAGCAATGATCGATCCTAATACGGCTGATGTTACTGCCAGAGTTCTAGAAATGTTAGGCACTTGTGATGTTAACATGGAGGAAAATCGAGTTAAAAAAGCTTTGGATTATCTGGAGAAAGAACAGGAAGCTGATGGTAGTTGGTTTGGTCGCTGGGGTGTAAATTATATTTATGGAACCAGTGGGGCGTTATCTGCTTTTGCTTTTCTGGAACCGAATAAATATCGCCATCAATTGCAAAAAGGAGCCAATTGGTTAAGCAGTTGTCAAAATGTTGATGGTGGTTGGGGTGAAACCTGTTTTAGTTACAATAACCCTAAATTTAAAGGACAGGGAAATAGTACCGCTTCCCAAACTGCTTGGGCATTAATCGGTTTATTAGCCGTCGGGAAAGTCACAGGCAATTATCAGCGAGAAGTGATTGAAAAGGGCGTTAACTATCTTCTTGTTACCCAAAAAGAAAATGGTACATGGGATGAAGATTACTTCACCGGTACAGGTTTTCCCTGTCATTTTTACCTGAAATATCATTTCTATCAGCAGTATTTTCCTCTACTGGCTTTGGGGCGTTATCGGGCTTTGATTTAGTCTGTTAACCTATTAATTTTTGTTTAAAACTATTGCGTTAAGACAGGAAATAAGCCTAACTGTCTAACGCATTTTTTGTGACTAACTAGAGCTGGCTGAATAGGTCCCCAGAGCGAATCTATAAGCCACACAACTGGCAAAATGGTAGTTTCGTCCCTTAGTTTCTGAATTTTATCCGGCGAGGGAAGAGCGAAAGTGCAAGGGTTTTGAGTCCCTCAGATCGATTTCTCAACGTTTGTTTCTGGCACTTTTTTAGCAAGGTTTCCACTGATATTCAGCCAGCCCTATAGCGGTAAGCGCTTGAGTGAGATACAGACCAAGCTTTGCCTAGCATGGTTTATAGCTTGTGACACTGTACCTAATACGACTGCACACCGCTATAAGCTAGTGAGGTACACATATTTTTCTTCCCTTTTGACTTTTG
>NZ_JAPZSO010000125.1:0-39581 GCF_027531715.1 Microcystis sp. LE19-8.1F
CTAAGCCGAGTTTTCAAGGCTTCGGCCGTGAGCTCAGCCGAACGGTGCTGCGCCGTCCACTTGGTTTTCGAGACTGGCCTTTTAATTCTAACGTAAAGCCAACCTAGAACGGCGGGGTTTCAGACCCAAAATTTCCGATGATTATTATCTGAATTTCGGAGTTATCCGTTATATTTTGGCTTTTTATTCAGGAGATAGGAGATAGGAGTCAGGGTGATAGGGTTTTGGGGTGATAGGGATTTAGGGGTTTAGGGAAATTTCATCCAAATGCTCCACTACCCCACTACCCCACTACCCCACTACCCCACTACCCCACTACCCCACTTCCGCACTACCCCACTACCCCACTACCCCACTACCCCACTACCCCACACCCCACTACCCCACTTCCCCACTTCCCCGATGATCGCGAAAAAACTTCATCAAGAGGGGAACAACTTCCAGTAAGATGAAAAATGGTCAGTGAAAAAGCTAACCGAAATTTATTGTCGGAAATGGTAACACCGCCCCATTTCCCCAGACCCTAGAGGCTAGAGTCCGGTAAACCAGCGGATAAAAATTGACATCCATGAGTGCAGACATTTTCGATCGAGTTAAAAAAGTTGTTGTGGACCAATTAGAAGTAGAGCCGGAAAAAGTTACCCCCGAAGCAAGCTTTGCTAATGATCTGCAAGCTGATTCCCTCGATGTGGTCGAGTTAGTGATGGCTTTAGAGGAAGAATTTGATATTGAAATTCCCGACGAAGCGGCCGAACAAATTGACACTGTGGGCAAAGCTGTTGACCATATTAGCGAGAAAGTAGGAGCAACCGCCTAATTATTGCGGGAAAATTGACAATTTAGCCTTAAATATCTGGGGCAAAATCTGCCCTTATTTTTGAACAAACATGACAGAATTGCCATTAAAAAGGGTTGTCATCACGGGGATGGGTGCAATCACTCCCCTCGGCAATAATCTAGCAGACTATTGGACAGGCTTAATCAACGGCAAAAGTGGCATTGGTTTAATTACCCACTTTGATGCCTCCCGTCACGCTTGTCGCATTGCTGGGGAAGTGCGGGGTTTTGACCCCCACGACTATGTGGATCGCAAAGAGGCAAAGCGCATGGACCGTTTCGCTCAATTTGCCGTCGCCGCTAGTTTGCAAGCACTGCAAGATTCTCGATTAGTTATCGACGCTCTCAATGCCGATGATATAGGAGTACTAATCGGTACGGGCGTGGGTGGCATAAAAGTGCTTGAGGATCAACAGGAAATTTACTTGACAAAAGGTCCGAGCCGGTGTAGTCCCTTCATGATCCCGATGATGATTGCCAATATGGCCGCCGGTTTAACCGCTATCCACACGGGGGCCAAGGGACCGAGTAACTGCACCGTGACCGCTTGTGCTGCCGGTTCCAATGCCATCGGCGATGCTTTCCGTCTAGTACAAAGGGGTTTGGCCAAAGCGATGATCTGCGGTGGGACGGAAGCCGCCGTTACCCCTCTAGGATTGGCTGGTTTTGCCTCCGCTAAGGCCTTGTCCACCCGCAACGATGACCCCACCCGGGCCAGTCGTCCCTTTGACAAGGAACGGGATGGTTTTGTCATGGGGGAAGGGTCAGGAATTTTGATTATAGAGGAATTAGAAACGGCCTTGGACCGTGGGGCGCGGATTTACGCCGAAATGATCGGTTATGGTCTGACTTGCGATGCCTATCACATGACGGCACCGGTTCCCGATGGTCGTGGAGCCACCAGAGCGATCGAATTAGCGATCAAAGATGCCGGTTTAACTCCGACGGAAATTAGCTATATCAACGCCCACGGCACCAGTACAGCGGCCAATGATCCCACGGAAACCAAGGCGATTAAAAAAGCTTTAGGAGAATCGGCCTACAAAATCCCCGTCAGTTCCACCAAATCGATGACAGGCCACCTTTTAGGCGGTTCTGGCGGTATTGAAGCCGTGGCCACGGTAATGGCGATCGCTAATGATCGGATTCCCCCGACTCTCAACCTGGACAATCCCGACCCCGATTGTGATCTCGATTACGTCCCCTACGAAAGTCGTCAGCAGATAGTTAACGCTGCCCTCTCCAACTCCTTTGGATTTGGCGGCCATAACGTCACCTTAGCTTTTAGAAAATATGCTTGAGTCGATGCCCCTGAAAGAGTAATCTTTGAGTGGCTCCCTCTTTAACTGGGTCTTATTTTTGTAGTTCATTCTAAAAAACATTATGGTTGTCGCCTCCCAATCCCTCGAAGAACTTTGTATTAATGCGGTGCGTTTTTTAGCGGTGGATGCCGTGGAAAAAGCTAAATCCGGACACCCCGGACTGCCCATGGGGGCCGCACCCATGGCCTTTGTCCTCTGGGATCAATTCCTGCGTTTTAACCCGAAAAACCCCCAATGGGTCAATCGCGATCGTTTTGTTCTCTCCGCCGGTCACGGTTGTATGCTGCAGTATGCTTTGATGTACCTGACCGGATACGATAGCGTCCCCCTAGAGGAAATCAAACAATTTCGCCAGTGGAAATCGAAAACCCCTGGCCACCCCGAAAATTTCGTCACGGAAGGGGTGGAAGTGACCACTGGTCCCCTGGGTCAAGGGATTGCCAATGGTGTGGGTTTGGCCCTAGCAGAAGCCCATTTAGCAGCCCGTTTCAACAAACCGGATGCCAAAATTATCGACCATTACACCTATGTGATTTTGGGTGATGGTTGCAATATGGAGGGGATTTCTGGGGAAGCTTGTTCTTTAGCCGGTCACTGGGGTTTAGGCAAGTTAATCGCTCTCTATGATGATAACCATATCTCGATCGATGGTTCCACCGATATCGCTTTCACCGAAGACGTGAGCAAGCGTTTTGAAGCCTACGGTTGGCACGTTCAGCACGTCGAGAATGGTAACACCGATTTAGATGCCATTGCCAATGCGATCGCTGCTGCCAAAGCTGTCACCGATAAACCCTCGATGATTAAAATCACCACCACCATCGGTTATGGTTCCCCCAATAAGTCTAATACCGCCGATGTTCACGGGGCAGCTTTAGGAGCAACGGAAATCGAGTTAACCCGGAAAGCATTAGGTTGGGAATACGAGCCGTTTGTGGTTCCCGATGAGGTGTTAAATCGTTTCCGGAAAGCAGTGGACAAGGGAGCGACGGCAGAAACGGACTGGAATAAGTTATTTAACGAATATCAGGCTAAATATCCCGCAGAAGCGGCTTTATTTGAACAGTTAACCACCGGTCAACTGCCGGAAGGTTGGGAGCAAGCTTTACCGGTTTATAAACCCGAAGATAAGGCTCTCGCTAGTCGTAAACACTCGGAAATCTGCTTAAATGCGCTTGCGGGGGTTTTACCCGGTTTAATCGGTGGTTCGGCGGATTTAACCCACTCTAACTACACGGAATTAGAGCATTTTGGTAATTTCCAAAAAGGCAGTTATCAGGAGCGTAACGTTCACTTTGGCGTAAGGGAACACGCAATGGGGGCGATTTGTAACGGTATTGCTCTCCATAACACGGGATTGATTCCCTACGGGGCGACTTTCCTGATTTTCACCGACTATATGCGGAATTCTATCCGTTTATCGGCCTTGTCAGAAACTCGCGTCATCTGGGTAATGACTCACGATTCCATTGCCCTAGGGGAAGATGGACCGACTCACCAACCCGTGGAACACGTTGCTTCTCTGCGCGCTATTCCTAACCTCTTAGTCATGCGTCCGGGAGATGGTACGGAAACTTCTGGCGCTTATAAAGTAGCGGTGAGCGAAAAGAAACGCCCGACTTTATTGGCTCTCTCCCGTCAAAATCTGCCCAATTTAGCGGGAACTTCCCTCGAGGGTGTGGCTAAAGGTGCTTATATTATCACCGATTGCGAAGGTACTCCCGATGTCATTCTCATCGGTACGGGTGGCGAGTTGTATCTCTGCGATAAAGCGGCTGCGGTGTTGAAAGAAGCAGGAATTAAAGCTCGCGTCGTTTCTATGCCCTGTTGGGAGCTATTCGAGGAACAATCGGCAGAATACAAAGAATCGGTATTGCCGAAAGCAGTGAAAAAACGTCTTGCGGTGGAAGCGGGTTCAACTATGGGTTGGCATCGTTACATCACCGATGAGGGGGATGTGTTGGGGGTTGATACCTTCGGCGCTTCTGCTCCAGGAGGTGTGATTCTAGAGAAGTTTGGTTTTACCGTGGATAACGTGGTAGCGAAGGCAAAAGCGTTGTTAGGTTAATTAAAACTTTGGTTTTGTGAAAAAAGCCCGCGCCAGCGGGTTTTTTGTGTTTAAGATGGAACTATATCGTGCAAAGGGTTGACTGGGTGATTCCTTTTACAGACATAGAACTACAAAAAGCATGGAGAGAAAATCAAGGAGCGGCAAAGGTCGAAACCAGAACTAACGCTCATCGTTTATTGCTATTTTACTCGGTTGAATGTGGTCTCAAAGCGGTTTTACTGAAAAGACAAAGTAAAGATTGCACCGATTCTTGTCCAGAATTACGTGAAGTGCGGCATGATATAAATAAGTTACTAGACAAACTAGCTGCGGGAGAAAAACTAAAACTTCCCTCACAATTAAGTATGAACCCTTTAGAAAATAATCAAGAGAGAAAGTTAAAAAATAATCAAGAGAGAAAGTTTTCTTGCGGTGAAATTAATCAAATGTGGCGATATGGGGGAGGCTGTGAAAATATTAAGGATAATGAATTAGAAAAAAAATTGTTAGATATATTAAGTTGGATTGCACAGGAGTTGCAGGGACTATGAGAAGACGGCCATTACTAACTTGGTTTGATATTAAAAGAAAAATTGCTCGCGAAACCGCTAACGGAAATGACTTACCTGATAGTATTGTTAAAATTAGTTGTTTTAGTAGTGCTTTAGAGATTGGTATTCAAAATCAAGATGATCAACCAAAAGCTAACTCAATATTAAAAGAATGGTTCGGAGATTGGTATCAAGAATCAGAACAAATTATTCAGCTAGATATTGACAATGCTTCTATTCCTGTAGAATTTATTTTAATAGATAATAGTGCTTGCCTTTCGGCATCGATTCGACCTTTTTGGCAGGAAGTCGCTTATTTAAAAGAAAATCCAGATTCAAATCAATCGGATAATTTTTTAGCCAATGCTTATCGAGATAAGCCAGAAATTATTGCTTTTTATTCTTTTAAAGGTGGTGTGGGAAGAACCCTACATTTAGCCGCTTATATTCTTGCTCTTTTGGCAAGAGCAAAAGAGATAAATAAACCAGTTAAAATTTTAGTTATTGACTCAGATTTAGAGGCTCCGGGGTTAACCTATTGGCAAAGGTATGACAATCAAGAGGCAACCGTATCTTTGATCAATTTTTTAGAAGTTTATCAATATCCCAAGCCATCTCTAGAGGTGGCACTCTCTTGGGTAACTCAAGAAATTCAGAAAACTGCCAAACAGCAAAATAAATCAACTTTATATTTTTTACCCGCTTTTATTGAAGAAGAAGAACTCTTAGATACTCCTATACTGCCAGAAAATTTAGCTAGAAATCCATCGGGTGCTTGGGAGGTAGGGGATGCAATTCATCAATTAGGGCAAAAATTAGCAGTAGATTATATATTTATTGATTTAAGAGCAGGATTAAGTGAAATTTCTAGCCCAATTTTATTTGACTCTAGAATCCAAAGATTTTTAGTAACAACAGTTAATGAGCAATCTTGGCGAGGTGTCAGGATGGTTTTAGAAAAAATTGGCTTACTAGCTCCCAGTGATTCAAAAGTAAAGGATGATAATTATTATGATCCTTCGATAATTATTAGTTTTTTAACTCCAGAAGTTAGAAATTTATCAGCATTTGAGAATATTTTAGAGCAATTACAGTCGGCTTATGTTCAACCCAAAAATGAGAGTTTATATACTACTAGACTGGATATTAAAGAAACTTATTTCGCCCAAGAGTTACTATATGTTAACAATTGGGATGAAGCTCAAAACAAATTAAGTTCAACTTCCTTGATGGAACTGGCAAGACAATGGGCAGAAGATGAATTATCTAATAATAGCATTGCATCAGCCACACCTTCAGATAACTCCTTAGATGATGTGAAAAAACTCAGGGATACTTGCAATAAATATATTTATGCAGAAAAGGGAGAAGGGGAAGATTTACTCATTACCGAGCCATTGAAAAATCTCGCTCGTAATTTTCAAGATAAACTACCTAATGTTATCTCAATTGGTGCTAAAGGTGCGGGAAAAACCTTTAATTATATTCAGCTATCTCGCCTACAGTCTTGGGAAAATTTTTTAAATAAAGTTGATCCTCAAAATCAAGAAAATTCCCGAGAAAATCTCGGTTTAATATTTCCTTTACTGCAATCAAAAAATTTAGCAGAGGATGCCAAAGATATTCTTGAGCAAGCACGGCAAAATGTTAATAATTTTCTTAATAATGATTATCAATTTTCCTTCTCGGATTTAAGAGACAGAATCATACAGTCGCTATCAAATCAGGATTGGAATGAGGTTGATTGGACAAATTTTTGGATCAAAGAAATTTCGAGAGTTTTAGGTTATAATTCTGAAAATTGTCAATTACAAAAACTGCATGAATACCTTCAACAAAAAAACTCGAAGATTATATTTTTATTTGATGGATTAGAAGATGCTTTTCCTAATGTTGCCAATGATAACCTTCAACGAAAAGCCTTGAAAGCCTTGATCGATCATTTACCCAATAAATTATCAGAAATTCGGCAATCTAATCTCGGCTTGATTGTCTTTCTGCGTCGAGATTTCTTGAGATATACAATTACACAAAACTCGCAACAATTTGAAAGCTTATATGGTAACTATGATCTATCTTGGAATCTAGAATCGTTTCTTAAACTTTCCTATTGGCTCTGCATACAATCATCGGTTATTAATGCTAACCATCAAGATTTATTCGATTGTTCAATTGAAGATTTAAAAGAAAAACTAGAACGACTTTGGGGCAAAAAATTAGGAGCAGATAATGCAAGGGAAGCTAAGTCAGACAATTGGATTTTTGCCGCTTTAACCGATTTTAATGGAAGACTGCAAGCGAGGGATATTGTGAGATTTTTGTACCATGCTGCTAATATTACTGTAGAAAAAAAAGAAGAAATACAATTTTCTAAATGGTCGAATACTAGACTGTTACCTCCCCAAGCGATTCGACGAGCGCTTGAACCCTGTAGTCGAGAAAAAGTTAGAGAGTCTGAGGAAGAATATCCTATATTTAAAAGCTGGGTAGAAGAAAGTTTACATAAATATAGTGATAGAAAAATTCCTTTTTCTCTAGAACAGTTTAATCTGGATGGCACTCAAGTCAATGTTCTTGAGCAAATGGGAGTAATTTATGAGGACAAGGATAAAGAAGATGCAGTTCGTTATTATATGCCCGAAATATTCCGTGAAGGGTTAGGATTTTCTAGTCAAGGTGCGCGTCCTCGTGTTCTAGCTTTAAAGCGCAAAGTTTTGGGGAAATCAAATTTTTAATGGTTCGAGCTTTTTGGCAATGACTATATGATTGATTGTTGTCAGCTTTTCAAAACAGGATTGGCTATTACCCAGCATTGGGAAATTGATTCGTCCAACAAAAAAGCTACACTACTGGGATTCTTGTGTTTTTTTAGCTTTCCTGAAAAATGAAAAGGATAAAATTAATGATTGTATTTCTGTTCTCAAAGCAGCTGAAAATGGTCAGGTAATCTGTCACCGCCGCCTAATCTAGTGCAGTCAAAGCCGATCGCCTGAAGCCGTCAAAACTATCCAGGGTGCAGGAGTTGAACCTGCCTAGCACGAATTATGAGTTCGTTGCCTCAACCGCTCGGCCAACCCTGGGTTATACTAATAACTCATTATAGATCGGTAATCACTCCGAACGTGAAAATCCAGCCCCACCAAGATGAAAAAATTTGCAATCAGCACCTCCTTGCAGTTAGGACTCCTTTTGATGGTAGCCATGGTAGCCGCCGGCTTCGGTAGCGGTTGGGTAGCCTATCAATTGGGAATCGCCTCCCTGAAGGGAGTCAGTCAACCGGATATCAACCCTGCTAAAAAGTTTACCAACGATCGCACCAGTTATGGTCGCAATCAAACTTTTATCCCCGTGAAGGAAGAAGAGGTGCTGAAAAGAGTGAGAGTTTATATGCAACAACAGAAAAACAAACCGCAATCAAAGGACGAAACCAAAGGATAGGCTTTAAAAAAGGCGAATTATTGCCTTTTCGCTATGGATAATCAGGATTTATTGACTCGTTTAATTTTAGTCTTTTTACTAATCGCGCTCAATGCTTTTTTCGTAGCGGCCGAATTTTCGCTTGTGTCTGTCCGTCGTACCCGCGTCAGTCAGCTAGTGGCTGCGGGAGATGTGCCAGCGCAGACGGTCCAATCTCTACAAAGAAGTCTCGATCGCTTACTTTCCACTACCCAATTAGGTATCACCCTTTCTAGTTTAGCTTTAGGTTGGATCGGGGAGAGTACCATGACCGTTTTTGTGAAGAAATTACTAAGTTTTTTACCCTTTTCTTTAAACTGGCAAAATCTTCTCTCCCATGGTTTCTCTCTTTGTCTAGCTTTTTTAATCGTGGCCTATCTCCAGATAGTTTTTGGGGAACTTTATCCCAAATCCCTAGCTTTAATTTATGCCGAACCGATGGCGCGATTATTAGCCGCACCTATTGGGGTTATTTCCAGGATTTTTAAGCCTTTTATCGGTATTCTGAACCAATCAACTCGTTTTTTATTGGTTTTAACCCGTATCCCCGAAGTGGATCTACAGCGTTCTAATCGGGTAACTTCCGAGGAATTACAATTAATTATCAGCATGGAAGGGGAATTAACGGGATTAGAAGCAGCGGAAAGGAAAATTTTAAATAATGTTTTCCAGTTTAGCGAAATCACTGCCGCAGAAATCATGGTTCCCCATAACCGCTTAATAGCTATTCCCTCGACCGCAACTTTTGAGGAATTACTGCTCCAAGTAGTTAACAGCGGCTATTCTTGTTATCCTGTGGCAGGAGATTCCGGTGATGATATCCGTGGTCTGATCGATTTTAAAGATTTAGCTTTACCCCTTGCCGAAGGTCAGTTAAATTTAACAACCCCGATTAAACCTTGGTTAAAACCTGCGCGTTTTTTCCCCGAAACCACTCCTTTAAATGAATTACTAACAGTGATGCGGGAATCATCCTTAAAGATGGTTATCATTGTCGATGAATTTGGCAGAACAGCCGGTTTATTAACCCTCAAAGATTTAATCGGCGAGATTCTGGGAACTTTTTCCCCTAGGGATCAATCGGGAACAGTGGAATATCAACTCCTCGATGAATCAACTTTTCTCGTACAAGCACAAATGAATTTAGAGGACGTGAACAAAGCATTAAATTTAAGTTTACCCTTGGCCGATGAATACCAAACCCTAGCAGGTTTTGTCCTCCATCATTGGCAAAAAATACCGAGGGTGGGAGAACAACTATATTACCAAAATTTAGAATTTACCATCATTTCTAAGGTCGGCCCTCGCTTGGAACAAATTAAGATTTATCGTCAACAACCATCCTAAGGATATAAACAAGAAACAACTTTTCTCATTTATTCTTTTTGATTGTTAAGTAGTTGGTTATAATTAAATTAAAAATGGATTTTAGGTTCGATCCCCCCTGCCTCCCTTGATAAGGTAGGGTTGATTCATGAATCAACCCTACCCTTGATAAGGGGGGTGTCTGATAATTTTTAACGCCTACCTACTTAATCTAGTCAATAGCTGCCCACTCCTGTCACCATGAAACACCTTTTGACAATCCTCCCCCTCAGCTTGGGATTAATTGCCCTCACCCCCGCAAATTTGCCCCTAGAACGTTTTGAAATCTCACAATTAGGAACATCTACGGGATACGATGAACGACTGCTAACGGACAAAAAAACCCTACTACAAGCGATCGATCATAGTTTACGTTATCTGAATAGCTCGGCAGCAATCCGCGCCTATCAAAATTATCCTATTTCAGAAATAACTCGTCAGCGAGTGCAGCGTTCCCTAGTACGTTTTCGTCAATTAGTGCAGAAGTCTCCCACTCCCGCAGCTCTACAAAAGGCAGTTAAAAAAGAATTTATTTGGTATCGTTCTTTAGGTAAGGATAGCCAGGGAAATGTTAAATTTACTGGTTATTTTGAGCCAATTTATCAAGCAAGTCGGCAACAAACCGCCGAGTATAAATATCCTCTCTATCGCCGACCTTCTAACTTTTCTCGCTGGTCTAAACCCCATCCAGCTAGGGTAGAATTAGAGGGAAAAGATGGTTTACTGGGGGAAAATAGCCGTCTAGCGGGATACGAATTAGTCTGGTTAAAAGATCGCTTAGAAGCTTATTTAGTTCATGTGCAAGGTTCGGCAAAATTACGTTTACCTAATGGTCAAATTATGAGCATCGGTTTTGATGGCAATACCGAGCATCCCTACACAAGTCTGGGAAAAGAAATGATTGCCGATGGTATTTTTTCCGCCGAGGGTTTAACCTTACCAATGGTTTTGGATTTTCTCAGAAGTAATCCCGATCAATTAAAAAATTATATTCCCCGCAATAATCGGTTTATTTTCTTTCGAGAAACCCACGGCGCACCGGCCACTGGTAGTATTGGAGTTCCGGTTTTACCAGAAAGATCGATCGCTACAGATAAAAGTATTTTTCCCCCCGGTGCTTTAGCAGTAATTGAGACAGAAATTCCCCAGGAAAATCTTAATAAAAAATTAGTTAGTCGCTATGTTCTCGATCAAGATACTGGCAGCGCGATTAAAGGTACTGGGAGGGTAGATATTTTTATGGGAACAGGAAAAAATGCTGGCGAGCGAGCCGGTTTAATTAATACTCCCGGTCAGTTATATTATTTATTATTGAGGGAATAGGAAATAGTACAGGTAAAATTAAGATAGACTCCCCAGAATCAGTTATCATAACTTAAGTGAGAACTTAAACAATAGAATCATGAAAAAAACCATAAATATAGATTGGTCGGATTGTGGTCCAATTACTTTAGTAGTCGTGCAACCCACCTCTTTTTGTAATCTCAATTGTGATTACTGTTATTTACCCGATCGCCATTTAAAAAATACCCTATCCTTAGATTTAATCGAGCCGATTTTTCAGAGGGTTTTTAGTAGTCGTTTTCTCCAAGATAATTTTACCATTTGCTGGCACGCCGGCGAACCCTTGGCAGTTCCCATCAGTTTTTATGAAAGTGCCTTTGCTAAAATTGCGGAGGTTAGCGAGAAATATAATCAGCAGGGTTACTGTTTTCGTCATTCGGTACAAACTAACGCCACTTATATTAACGATGCTTGGTGTCAATTATTTAAAAAGCATGATGTTTATGTGGGAGTCAGTCTTGATGGACCGGCTTTTATTCACGATATCCACCGGCAAAACCGCAAGGGAACTGGCAGTCATGCTGCTACCATGCGGGGGATTTCTTTCTTGCAAAAACATGAAATTGATGTCAGTATCATCGCAGTTTTAACAGAAGATTCTCTCGACTATCCCGACGAAATTTTTAACTTTTTTTGGGATCATGGTCTTACCGATGTGGCTTTTAATATGGAAGAAACCGAGGGAATTAATTCACAATCTTCCTTAGATAAATTAGGCATTGAACAACGTTATCGCCAGTTTATTGCCAGATTTTGGGAGTTAGTCACGGCCAAACAAGGAGAATTTAAGCTGCGAGAATTTGAATCGATCTGTAGTTTGATTTATACGGATGAACGCTTAGAAAATACCGATATGAATCGACCTTTTATGATTGTCAATTTTGATAATCAAGGTAATTTTTCCACCTTTGATCCGGAATTACTATCGATTAAAACTCAACCCTACGGCGATTTTATCTTTGGTAATGTTTTGACCGATTCTCTGGAATCTATCTGTGAAACCGAGAAATTTAAACAAATTTACGCTGATATGCGCGGTGGAGTCGATTTATGTCGGCAAAACTGCGATTATTTTGGGGTTTGTGGGGGTGGTGCCGGTAGTAACAAATATTGGGAAAATGGCACTTTCAACTCCACAGATACTAAAGCCTGTTTATACCGGATTAAGTGTATCACCGATATCGTTCTCGATCGCCTAGAAAATTTATTAGAAGTTTAAAGATTTTTTTAGCTATCAGTAAACAGTTATCAGTAATCAGTAAACTGATAACTGTTTACTAATAACCTATGAAAAAACTTGATCTAAATACCATTTTTGCAAAGTAAGGACAGAGATGGTCATGCCTGCTACGAATAAAGAAAAATGGTATTATTCTTCTTCTAAACTTAATCCTAACGCCTGTAAGCGTTCCGCTAGTCGGTCTGCACGTTGTTTTTCTTTATCAGCGCGTTTCTGTTCTTTATCAGCACGTTTCTTTTCTTGATCGGCACGTTTCTTTTCTTGACGCATTTGAGACTCTAACTCAACAGTTGTTAAAAATTTCTCTCCATCGGGACGATACAATTCTAAACTAGATTTATCCCAGATAAAACGCATACCTAAACGGGGACTTATCCAGTCATTGATGGGGATAATTTCTCTTAAATTTTCTCCCTGTCTTTGCCAACCTTGTAAACGACAGCGCATCGGGTTATATAAATAGTATTCTTCTACATTATATGTGTCATAAAACTCTAATTTTCGACTCATTTCTGCTTTTGTATTCTTCGGTGATAGAATTTCAAAAACCACTTGAGGAGCGATATTTTCTTCCTGCCATTGACGATAGGAACCCCTTCGTCCTTTGGGACGGCCAAAAGCTACCATCACATCGGGAGCAACCGGTGAAACCAAAGTAGAACGCAGAGGATACCAGAGTAAATCTCCGGCAATAAACACCTTAGGGTCATCGGCAAAGATAATCTCTAAATTCTCCTTAATTTTGACAATCCACTCATATTGTTCGGTATTATCTGCCATCGGTTGACCATCGCTATCCGGGAAAAGAAGATCGTCGTCAATATCAAGATAACTAACCATTGTCTTTTAATTTTAATAGATGGTTGTTTTCTGATTGTAGCAAGATAATTAAGTAGGTAGGCGTTAAAAATTATCAGACACCCCCCTTATCAAGGGTAGGGTTGATTCATGAATCAACCCTACCTTGAATCAACCCTACCTTGAATCAACCCTACCTTGAATCAACCCTACCTTGAATCAACCCTACCTTGAATCAACCCTAGGGAGAGGGGGGGAGTGGGGAGAAGGGGAGGGGGGAGGAGAGAGAAAAAAGCTGATGGTTGACAAAAGGTCTTAAGCTGCGGTTATATCTATCAGAGTCTATATTTATCAAAAAGTTAATTGACTAGAATCTATAAAAGGGTTAGGATTGATGGTGACAAATAGTTGTTATTGAGGAGGGCATAGGAACTTGATACAGGCAACCCTGCACCAGTTAAGGGTTTTTGAGGCTACCGCTCGACACAGTAGCTTTACCAAGGCGGCCGAGGAGTTATTTATCACTCAACCTACCGTCTCAACCCAAGTCAAACAACTCACAAAAGCCGTGGGTTTACCGCTATTCGAGCAAATTGGCAAACGTTTATTTTTAACCGAAGCGGGTCAGGAATTACTGTTCACCTGTCAAGAGATTTTTAATAAATTGGACAACTTTCAAATGAAAGTGGCCGATATTAAGGGAACTAGACAGGGAAAGCTGACTTTAGGCGTAATTACTACCGCTAAATACTTTGTGCCGCGATTACTGGGGGCATTCTGTCAACAGTATCCCGGTATTGACATTGCCCTGCAAGTGACTAATCATCAGAAACTGCAAGAGCGAATGTTAAATAACGAGGATGACCTCTATATTCTCAGTCAACCCCCGGAAGAAGTGGAACTTTGTTCTCAGTCTTTTCTGGAAAATCCCCTAGTGGTGGTGGCGCGACGAGATCATCCTTTGGTAGGCCAGAAAAATCTCCCCCTTGAGTGCCTCAACCAGCAACCTTTTATTATGCGCGAATCGGGATCTGGAACCCGCCAAGCGGTACAAAAATTATTTAATCTCCACGATATTAAAGTTAAGGTGCGCTTGGAATTAGGCAGTAACGAAGCGATTAAACAGGCTATTTCCGGCGGTTTAGGGCTATCGGTACTATCTAAGCACACTCTCATCTCGGAAGGGGAAAACGGCGAATTAGCCATCCTCGACTTGGAACATTTTCCGATTCAGCGCGATTGGTACGTTTGTTACCTGGCCGGAAAACAACTTTCCGTGATTGCCGATGCTTTTTTAAAATACCTGCTGGAAGCTAGTCAAACCATCCCCATTCATGCCCCGTTAAAAAATGGTCACAGCTTATTAATGAGCCATTAAACCTTAAACTTTAATTCAGGATCATTTTTCTTCTTGAGGTGGTTATATGTTCGAGTCCTTCAGCCAGACCATCTGGTTGGTACCTCTTTACGCCTTTGCGGGCGCACTTCTCGCCCTACCCTGGTCTCCCGGTATTATCCGGCAAACCGGCCCGCGACCGGCCGGTTATCTGAATTTGATCATGACCTGCTGGGCTTTTTTGCATAGCCTTTTTGCTTTGCTCGCCGTTTGGGGTCGTCCGCCGCAATCTATAGCATTTAATTGGCTAAATGCCGCAGATTTAAGCATATCTTTAGATGTGCAGATTTCGGCCGTTAATATCGGGGCGTTACTGCTAATTACCGGCTTAAACCTCGCCGCTCAGGTATATGCGATCGCCTATCTAGAAATGGATTGGGGTTGGGCAAGGTTTTATTCTCTCGTCGCCCTCTTTGAAGGGGGTATGTGCGCCCTCGTTATCTGTAATTCGCTATTTTTCAGCTATTGTGTGCTAGAAGTTCTCACCCTCGGCACTTATCTGCTAATTGGTTTCTGGTTCAATCAATCTCTGGTGGTAACGGGGGCGCGGGATGCTTTTCTAACCAAACGGATTGGCGATTTAATCCTGTTGATGGGAGTGGTGGCCCTTTTACCCCTGGCGGGAACCTGGAACTTTGACCAATTGGCAGAATGGGCGGCTACAGCCAATTTAAACCCCAATGTGGCTAATTTACTCTGTTTAGCCCTGATTGCCGGTCCGATGGGCAAATGCGCTCAATTTCCCCTGCATTTATGGCTAGATGAGGCCATGGAAGGACCGATGCCAGCGACAATTCTGCGGAATACCGTCGTCGTTTCCACTGGCGCTTGGTTATTGGTCAAATTAGAGCCGGTGCTACAATTATCGCCCTTAACCTTGCAAGTAATGATCGTTGTTGGCTCTGTTACTGCTATCGGTGCTGGTTTAATTGCGATCGCCCAGATCGATGTTAAGCGTTCCCTTTCCTATTCCGTCAGTGCCTACATGGGACTGATTTTTATCGCTGTGGCCACCGGACAAACGGAAACCGCTTTAGTGTTACTCTTTACCTACGCGATCGCTATGTCCCTGTTAGTCATGGTGGTGGGTAACATCATTTGGAATAATATCAGCCAAGATTTAAGCCAATACGGCGGTTTATGGTCCCGTCGTCCCGTTTCCGGTATTTGTTATCTCGTCGGTGCCGCTAGTTTAGTTGCACTGCCTCCCTTTGGTGGTTTTTGGGCATTAGCGCGCATGGGCGATCGCCTCGCAGAAGTCAGTGGTTTACTGTTATTAGTGCTATTGTTGGTCAATGCTTTAACTGCTTTTAGTGTCACTAGAGAATTTTGCGTTTTCTTTGGCGGTAAAATCAAACCAATGACCCTGCGCTCTCCGGAAGCTCTTTGGCCCTTAGTTATCCCCATGACTGTGACCATGGGTTTCGCCCTTCATCTGCCGATTTTATTGGCGCAATGGCATTTATTACCAAGTAACTTAAATCTGGGAGTGGCTTTTCTCTTGGTACTTTCCACTGCTGCGGGCGTAATTCCGGCAGCCTATATTTATCTGAATGAAAATATCTCCAAACCGATCGTTTTTCAACCGAAAGCCCTTCAAGATTTCTTTGCCAACGACCTTTATACAGCCAAATTGTATAAAGTCACCATCGTTTTTGTCGTCGGATTAATCTCGCAAATTATTAACTGGATCGATACCTTTCTGGTGGATGGCATCGTTAATCTGGTGGGATTAGCCACGGTTTTTGGTGGTCAGAGTTTGAAATATAACGTCTCGGGCCAGACCCAATTTTACTTTCTGTCGATTATTTTGGGGGTGGCTTTGATTGGTATTATCATCTGCTGGCCCCTACTAGCACAAATTTCTCTAGTTTTCAGTTAAAGATTTGATAACTTAGGCTTTTCTTTAGCATCCCCGGCCCTGACAATAGGATTTGTCCTGATTAATGGAAACAATTACCTATGTTCAACACCTCTCGTCGCCAATTAATCCGTTATGGTGGTGGTTTTTTGGGAACCAGTCTAGCCGCCACTGTTTTGGGTTCTCAGTTGTCCAAAACTAACGCCCAAACCGCCGTTAATTCCCAGCCATGGCTAACGGCTCAAAATCAAGGATTGAACCCAGACCAGGCCTTAACTATGCTCATGGAAGGCAATCAACGTTTCTGGGAACGAAGAAAAAAAAGTCCTAACCGCGATCAAGCTCGACTCACAGAAGTGGCCGAAAGTCAAGCCCCTTTTGCGGCAATTTTGGGCTGTGCCGATTCTCGCGTGCCGGCAGAAATTGTTTTTGATCAAGGATTAGGAGATCTATTTGTTTGTCGGGTAGCGGGAAATTTAGCCACTTCCGAAGAAATTGGTAGCCTCGAATTCGGCACGTTGGTGTTAGGAGCTAAGGTAATTGTTGTCCTCGGCCATTCTCGTTGTGGAGCGGTAAAAGCCACCATTGAAGGCGGTCGTTTTCCCGGACAAATCGGTCGTTTAATCGATGGCCTACAGGTGGGAGTTGATCGGTCTGAAAAACAACCCGGTTCCGACAAACTTGAGCGAGCAATTAAATCCAATGTTGTCTATCAAGTAGAGAAATTGGGCAAGTCCCCGGTCATGGGTGATTTAGTAGATAAAAAACAATTAAAAATTGTTGGAGCCTACTACGATCTCGATACCGGCAAAGTGAGTTTAATTTAGTCAATTCTAGATTAGCCATCGTGTCGTTTGGCTAATCCTTTTCTCATCCCAGTCATTATAAATTCGATCGATACCAATATGCTCAGTACCCTGCTTTGGTTGCCAATAATTGGAGCAATTATCGTCGGTCTTTTCCCCGATAAATTCGCCCCAGCAAAATTACGTCAAATTACCCTCTTTTTTGTTGCTGCCGTCTTCTTGTGGTCTTTATATCTGCTGACCCAATATAACTTAACCAGTAATGGCTTTCAATTTTCTGAATACCGCGAATGGGCAAAACCAATCGGTTTAAGTTATAACCTCGGAGTCGATGGTTTGTCCTTACCGTTAATTATTTTAAACTGTTTCTTGACAGGAATAGCTATCTATAGTAGCGAAGAAAAAATAGAGCGTCCCCGACTTTATTACATCCTAATCCTCCTGATTAACGCCGGGGTTTCTGGGGCATTAATGGCTAAAAACCTGCTGCTGTTCATCGTTTTCTATGAACTAGAATTAATCCCCTTTTATCTGATGATTGCTATCTGGGGAGGCGAAAAACGCGGCTATGCTTCGATTAAATTTCTTCTCTACACTGCTGTCTCCGGGTTATTAGTCCTAGCGGCATTTTTAGGCATAGGTTTCCTCAACGGTGGTACTTTTGACTATTCCTCCCTCTCCACCGCCGATTTCTCCCAAAAAACCCAGTTACTGCTCTTAACTCTGCTGTTAGTGGGATTTGGCATCAAAATTCCCCTCGTACCTCTCCATACTTGGCTACCGGATGCCTATACGGAAGCTTCCCCCGCTACAGCAATTTTATTAGGTGGTATCCTCGCTAAACTCGGTACTTATGGCTTAGTTCGCTTTGGTCTGCAATTATTCCCAGAAACTTGGTCTTTAATCGCCCCCGGACTGGCAATTATCGGCGTTATTAGCGTTATTTACGGGGCCTTGAGCGCTATTGCCCAAAAAGACATTAAACGCATGGTGGCCTACAGTTCGATCGGTCACATGGGCTATATACTGGTAGCAGCCGCGGCCGGCACGGGTTTAAGCGTCCTTGGTGCCGTCGCGCAAATGATTAGCCACGGTCTTATTCTCGCCCTCTTATTCTATCTGGTGGGCATCGTCGAACGCAAAGCCGGAACTAGAGATTTAGACGTTTTAAACGGTTTAATGAACCCAATTCGCGGTTTACCCCTGGTTAGCGCCCTATTAATTCTCGCCGGTATGGCCAGTGCTGGGATCCCCGGATTAGTGGGATTTGTGGCGGAATTTATCGTTTTTCAGGGTAGTTTTTCCCGTTTTCCCGTGCAGACGGTTCTCTGTATCATCGCTTCCGGTTTAACGGCGGTTTACTTTGTTATCCTGCTTAATCGCACCTGTTTTGGTAAATTGGATAATAAACTTGCCTACTATCCCAAAGTCTTGAAATCGGAAACTATCCCCGCTTTTGTCCTAATGGTATTAATCGTCTTTTTAGGTATTCAACCCAATTATTTAGTCCGTTGGATTGAACCCACCACTAACTCGATGGTTGCCAGCTTATCGGGGGAAGCAAAACCTAGTTTTGTCTTCAAAAAATCTTCGCAAAAGTCCTCAAAAACCAACTGGTTGAATCGGGGTAAATATTTGAGTAATAGTTAGTTATCCCTTGCTGTTTCCGAATTATTGTAACCGCTGCTAATTACTTTACCTAAAACTATGACTGGGACATTAATCAAAGCCAAAATTCCCCCTTCTACTCACGAATTTGCCAACATTATCCACCGTTTAGAAGCCGGTGGCTCCATGTTGCCGGATACTCCCGAAAACCTGATGCAAATTATCGGCATTTATAAAGCTTATGCCGTGCCGATGGATTTTTATTGGCGAGATCTGCTCTATATTGCCGAACGAGTTTTCCTCGATCCTTTGCCCTTTTTTAAATATTTTCTGCCCCAAGAATACCTAGACCTACAAAATCATTACGCTGGCGATAATGCCGATTTACGCATCTGGCGCGGTACGGGTTCCGCTCACCCTGAATTGTTAGAATTCATGGATAAAGGTAAAACCAGAAAAATGCCCAGATTAATCCATCACCTCTGGCATGACCGCGTTAATATGGAATTTGCCGAAGCTTGTATGCAAGCCATGTTGTGGCATGGCCGCGATATGGGTTGGGGTTTATTTGATGCCTATCTTGATTCAGAAGAATATCGCCAAAATGCCGACCGCGCTATTAAGGCCTATTTCAAGAAAAACCCCGTGATGATGAAACTTTATGACCTGTTCCCCGATATGTTCTTGGAACAGGTGCGGATGATGTCCTACTACTCTAATTTAGGACTATTCTGGGAAGTGATGGCCCCGGTATTTTTCGAGATGTCCGATATCTACGATGAAGGCGGCTTTAAAGGTGTTCCTGATGCCATGAATTTCCTCGTTAATGGTATTTTTGCCATCGCCGGCCGTCCAATTTACCATCACGTTTATATTGATGGTCAATGCTACGAAATTATCCCCAAATCAAAGGCTTTTACTTGGCTTTATGAAGCGGCTTTACCCTATGTAGAAGCGGTCTTTTATCGTACTGCTCCCTTCCGGGGTACAAAGTCCTATAATGCCCAAGCCAAACAGGTTCCCTACGAACAAAAAGACTTTCACTATGGCATTCTTTACGCGGATGTTTTCCCCGTGGGTACTGCGGGAATTCCTCCCACTTTGTTAATGGATGATATGTATCATTTTTTACCCCAATATCTGATCGATTACTATCAGCAACACTGCCGGGGGGAAGACGATATTTTGATTCAATTGGGTATTAGTTTCCAGCGATCGATGTATAATGTTACTTCGGCAGTTATTCAAGCTCTACGCACTGCTTTACTCTATCCCCTCGATGATCCTAATCCCAGACATTTACTTAAAAATCGTCAATTCTTTGAGGCACAAATGGACAGATTTAAACGCCCCGAAGCGCGTCTTAGAGATATCCAAAGTCCTAATTATCGTTGAGGTTTTTGGGTTATTGTTCTGGTGGGTTTATCGCCCACCTTTTTTGATATAATCAGATGGCCGACACCCAACCTCAAAAAAGATGACCACTTTTCCCATCATCGATAATAACGAGTCTTGTGCGGATGAGGTAAAATTTCCCCCCAGGGATATCTGGAGTGAGGAACCCCCCTTGGCAAGCTACGCTCATTTACAACAAATTCTGATTTTACTTCAATGTTTAGAATGGTTATGGCAAGATCGCAATGATTATTTTGCCGCCGCTAATTTGAGCATTTATTATAGTCCTAATCAGAAAAAATCTGAGGATTTTCGCGGGCCAGATTTTTTTGTCGTTTTGGGAACAGAAAGACGCTTAGATCGAAAAAGTTGGGTAGTTTGGGGAGAAGGGGGCAAATATCCCGATGTTATCGTGGAAATTCTATCTCCTAGTACCGCCAAGGTAGATCGCGGCCAGAAAAAACAAATTTATCAAGATATTTTTCGCACTCCCGATTATTTTTGGTTCGATCCTGAAACTTTGGAATTACAAGGATTTCGGCTAATGGAAGGGCAATATCAAGCAATTGAACCGACGGACCGGGGTTGGTTATGGAGCGATCGCTTAGGCTTATTTCTAGGTATTTATCAACAACAATTACGCTATTTCAATAGGGAGGGGGAATTAATTCCTACCCCCGCAGAAGTGGCTAAACAGGAACGTCAAGAGAAGGTTTTAGCTTTACAACAAATAGAACAACTAAAATCTCGTTTACGGGAGTTAGGAGCCGATTTAGAAGGTATTTAGAGCCGTTTTTTTTCAGTGAAAACAGGGAAATTTTCCGTAAATTCCCCCACCCCTAACACCTCATACTAAATCCAGTTATTAAAGACTGATTATTTATTCCCCCTTTTGCCTCTTGCCTGACTGGGAGTCACAAGTCTAAGCTAAGAATAGCTGGCCAACCCGTCCCGACCACCGGATAACTGATAGAATGAATGATTCTAACGCTAATTCTCCCGCTCAATCCTCAGAAGAGACAATAGATGAAACCAATTGGGTAGATCTCGGGGAAGAAGGGAAACCCCTAGATAAACCCACTGCCAAACCTATCCAACCATCTCCTCTCAAGTCTATCGCTACCCTGATCACGGTGGAGACGGCTTTTTTGGCCAGTGCTACCAGTTTAATCTGGTTAATTGACTATTATTTTCCCCTCGGACCGTTATTAAGGGTTTTCTTCCCGATTCCTATCGCTTTAGCCTATTTACGTTGGGGCGCTCGTTGTGCTTCCATGACAGCATTAGTTTCTAGTTTACTTTTGTCGGTGTTAATGGGACCGACTCGCAGTATCGTCTTTTTGATTCCCCACGGCTTGATGGGGTTACAATTGGGGCTATGCTGGCGCCGGGGTGCGCGCTGGGAATTTTCTATCTTGACTGGGGGACTGTTAGGGGCTTTTGGTTTATTCTTTCGTTTTTGGCTGTTTTCAATTCTTTTAGGCGAAAATCTCTGGTTATATGTGATTACCCAAGCGACTAATTTTATCGATTGGATTTTCACCTGGTTAGGGATTCTCGCTAAACCGACGCTGCTGCAAGTGCAATCGGTGGCAGTTGTGGGCATATTTGTCAATAGTTTATTATACTTATTTGCCGTGCATTTAGTGGCGTTATTAGTTCTCGATCGCCTTGGTAATCCGATTTCTCGTCCGCCCAAATGGGTGCAGGCCATACTAGATTATGAGTGATTATTTAGCGCTTTATCGTCAGTATCTCCAGTCAATTAATCCGGCAATGGATGGAGAGTTTTTAATCGCAGAAAATCTATCTACTAATTGGGATGAACCAGAAACAGCTTTAGATTTTCATAACTGTGCGGTGATGGCTTTAATTGAAGCGGAAAATTCCCCAATGCGATCGATGTATGTGGAGATGGCTTTTCAATCTCTACAAAGAGTCCTAGAAATGGCGGTTTATCCCCTCGCTACTGCCCATTTAGCTCTAGTTTATTATCTAGTAGGCGATCGAGATTTAGCGGCACAAAATGCTTTTAATGCTTTAGTCCAAGTGCTATCATCGGTGAATGCTAATTATCCCCCGGGGTTAATTTATTATTTTCCTGCCCATAACCAACGGGAGTTATTAAGGGATTTATTGGAGACCGCTAATTATAGCGAGCAGACCTTGTTCTTATCTACAGAAATATTATATCGTTCATCCCTAGCTTTTTATAATCAAAATGGGGTAAGATTTTTGGAATTAGCTAATCATGTTAACCCCAATTCCTGTCATCTCAATCGTCAATTAGGTATCGCCAAATTAATTAATCAACAGCTAGAAGGTTTATTTCATCTCCATCGCGCCGTTAATCTCGATCCGGAAGATGCCGACAATTTGCAAGCTCTTTATTTAGCCTATCGGGGATTAGGACAACAACAATTAGCTAATTTTTGGTTAGAAACAGCGAAAGTAACGGGGAAAAGTTGGACAAATTTAGATATAAATCAGCCCTTTACCTATCTCGATTTTGATCGGGATATTACCCTAGCTGTAGAAGCAAGTTTTCGCAGTTTTGTCACGGGAGTTTTACTCGCCCAAGGGGATTGGTTTGAAGCAGAAATGGAATTTTGGCGCCATAGTATTAGGGAAGGAATGACGGTTATTGATGTGGGGGCAAATGCTGGAGTTTATACTTTCAGTGCCGCTCATCGAGTCGGTAAGACGGGAAAAGTTATCGCTATCGAACCTTTTTCCCAATGTATCCAGTTGCTAGAAGAAACCTGTCGGGTTAATCAATTTTCTTGGGTTTATCCCTGTGGAGGAGCGGCCAGTAATCAAGGGGGAAATGTTTATTTATCCCTTAATCAAGCTAGTGAATTAAATGAAGTCGTTACCGATGCAGCCCAATTAAAGTCAGACAATTACGAAGCAGTTCCCTGTTTTACCCTCGATAGTTTAATTGATACCTATCAGTTAGAAAGGGTGGATTTACTCAAAATTGATGCGGAAGGCCACGAAGTACTGGTTTTAGAAGGTAGTCAACTTTTAATTGAGCGTTTTGCCCCGATTATTCTCTACGAAAATATTGCCGGTAATCAAGGCAGTAATTTAGCTGTGGCCCGATGGTTAGAGGGGAAAGGTTATCGACTATACCGTTATCGTCCCTACCTGCAAGAATTGCTAGAAATCGAGTCAGAAGCCGATTTACAGGGAATTTTGAACGTTATCGCCTTGCCTGAACGGGAATTAAGGGATTAAGGAAACCGTCAATGCGGTCATCTCATGAATAATCCTAACTAGACCGGCGGGTTGATTAATTCTTGAGAAAGCCAAAAGGAGATAAAAAGGGAATTTTAGCCTGAAAAGTCGGCTATATAGCTTTTTATAGCTGTTTTATTGCCTATCATTGCTCCTGTCTCCTGTCTCGGAGTCTCCTGTCTCGGAGTCTCGACTAGGAAATTAATTTTGCACGACTACTTATCATCTTGTCAGAGAGTGACCGAGTGAGTTATAGTCGTCTATAAGACTCGATTAAAGCATTTCTTAAAAGAATCGTGGTTTTTGGAAAATCGAAAAGTGCGCTATTTTCCCTTCCACAGAAACCTGTTGCCGAGGGGAGTAACTCAAAAACTCCTTTTTTCCTAGATTCTGATAGACAGAACCGGCGGAAACGGATAAAAAATGCTGTTATCGAGCAAGACTCAGGGATTAATTGAAAATCTCGTCTCCTGGCTGTGCTTACCTAATTGTGGGTCAAGCCGGCACTTGCCAAACAGACTTAACAACTGAAACCAAGACTCAGTTCCCACGTCTGGGGGGCAGATGAACATCAAGATGAGGCTTTAACGATGCGGACTCATCTTCTTAGAACTTTCTTAACAAGACCAGATTTCCAGAAGTAGCCTCAAAGCATAGACAAATAGCCCATGGTCCGTCGCTTTTGAAACCGAAAGATTGAGGAAATTGAATGCCAAAACAAATAATCATAGCCGAACAACACCATATAGCGGCTGTTTTTTGGGAAGATCAAATTCAGGAATTAGTTGTAGCCACAGGTAATCAGCAGGTGGCCGACATCTATCTAGGATTAGTAGAAAATGTCATCCCCGGGATAGATGCGGCCTTTGTCAATATTGGCGATGCGGAACGCAATGGCTTTATTCATGTCACCGACCTAGGCCCCTTAAGACTGAAAAAAACCGCCGGTGCTATCACCGAATTACTGGCCCCCCAGCAAAAAGTGCTGGTACAGGTAATGAAGGAACCAACCGGTAACAAGGGACCGCGGCTAACGGGAAATGTCACTCTTCCCGGTCGTTATCTGGTATTGATGCCCAATGGTCGCGGGGTGAATCTTTCCCGTCGCATCCGCAGTGAAGACGAGCGCTCCCGTTTACGAGCTTTAGCGATTTTGGTCAAACCGGCGGGGATGGGGTTGCTGGTACGCACCGAGGCCGAAGGCAAAGCGGAAGAGGCGATTATCGAGGATTTGGAATTTCTGCAAAAACAGTGGGAGAGCATCCAACAGATGGCCGTCAGCACCAGGGCCCCGGCCCTGCTTAACCGCGATGATGACTTTATTCAAAGGGTTTTGCGGGATATGTACAGTGCCGATGTCAATCGCATTGTTGTGGATAACCCGGTGGCGGTAAAACGAGTTAAACAGCAATTGACGAACTGGGGCGGCGGCAAAGCTCTCGAAGGGGTTTATATCGACTCCCATCGGGAAACCCAGCCAATTCTCGACTATTTCCGGGTTAACGCCGCCATTCGCGAGGCCCTCAAACCCCGGGTTGATTTACCCTCCGGCGGCTACATTATCATCGAACCGACGGAAGCTTTAACGGTAATTGATGTTAACTCCGGTTCCTTTACCCGTTCGGCCACGGCCCGAGAAACCGTACTCTGGACTAATAGCGAGGCCGCCACAGAAATCGCCCGACAACTGCGCTTGAGAAATATCGGCGGTGTGGTGGTGGTGGACTTCATCGATATGGATTCCCGTCGCGACCAGTTGAAACTGCTGGAATTGTTTAATAAGGCCCTGAAAAGCGATAAGGCCCGGCCCCAGATTGCCCAATTATCGGAATTGGGGTTAGTGGAATTAACTCGTAAGCGTCAGGGGAAAAACATTTATGAATTATTCGGCAAAACCTGTGACCATTGCGGCGGACTGGGCCATTTAGCCCATCTACCCGGAGAAGGCAACGCCATCGCCCTAGAAACCCCCACCGTTAGCCGCGCGGAAAAAGAAACCTTTATCGTCGCTCCGACTAATACAAAAGTTCTATCCGATAAGAGCGCTCCTAGCGTTGCGGCGGCCGAACCCTATCTAGAAGTTTTCTCCGAATTTGAGGCCGAAGAAAACGCCCAAGGGATGGATCTTTCCTTCCATCCCAACTATCAAGAACAGGTTAATAATTCTCGCCGTCGCCGTCGCCGTCGTCCCTCGGAACTGTTACTAAAAGAGGAACGGAGCGAAAAAGCCTCTACTAACGGTGTTAACAACGAAATCGAGCCGGAATCAGAACCCCAACGCTTTGAGGAAAAACGAGAACGCCCCGCCCGTCTCTCGAAACGGGGAGAAGATGCCAGCGCCGCCAAAAATATCCCCGTCAGCGAACGGGAGCGGGTTTCCGTGGAAATGACCCCGGTAGAACAGGAAGTTTATTCTTTAATGGGCATTTCTCCCCTGATTCTGGTGGATAAGGAGTTTAAAGACCCGAAATCGGTGATTGTTTCCGTGAAACTGGCAGGGGAAAGAGAAGCGGAAAACCCAGAAATGCCTGTTACTCCTGAAATATCCTTGACTCCTACCCTAGAAGTCGAGGACACCCCGGTAGAAGCGACGGAAACCGGCGAGGAAGCCGAAAATCGTTCCTTGGTGCGCCGTCGTCGTCGTTCCACCACTAGCGAAGTTAGTCAGGAAATCAACCAAGAAGCTAGTCCACCAGTGACTTTTACGCCCGAACCGATTACGACCGAAACTCCAGTTTTTCTGGGCGAAGTCATTCCTTTAGAGACCCCGGTGAGCGCCGAGGTGACAGAGGAGCCACAACTAGAGGCTGAAACCGCGGTGCTGCGTCGTCGTCGTCGTCGTTCCTCCGCCACTGTCGATGAGTCATGAGCGCAGAACCCTTAATTGCCGGTGTCGATGAGGTGGGGCGCGGGGCTTTATTTGGCCCCGTGGTGGCGGCGGTAGTGGTCACTGTCCCCTCTGGTTTTGCACGGCTGTGGGAGTTGGGGGTGAAGGATAGTAAGCAACTTAGCCCCCAAAAACGGCAAAAGTTGAGCCGGCAAATACAACGGGATTTTGTTTGTCGCATCGGTTATGCTACGGTGAAAGAGATCGATCGCTTGAATATTTTTCATGCTTCCCTACTGGCAATGAGCAGAGCGATCGGGAAATTACCCCTTTCCCCCAATCTCTGCTGGGTCGATGGCAAGCACATTATTAAAGATTTGTCAATCCCCCAAAAGGCGGTAATTCAGGGAGATCAACAATCCCCGGTAATTGCGGCGGCCAGTATCGTGGCCAAAGTCTGGCGCGATGACTTAATTACTCGTTGGCACCGACGCTATCCCGATTATGGACTCGCTCGTCACAAGGGTTATGGCACTGCTCAACACCTAGAAGCGATTGGCAACTATGGAGTTACTTCTCAGCACCGGCTCTCTTTTAGTCCCTGTCAACCGAGGTTGGAGCATGACTGCCGAACAATTTGCCCAAGGGTTATCGAAATTTCTTAACCGATAGTTAGGGTATGCTGAAAAAGTTTTTCCTGGTGGCAGGGTGTGGGGTGTGGGGTGTGGGGAGAAACAATTCATAACTTGAGAGTTAATCACACTATTAAAAACGGATTTGGTAAGTAGTCGTGCAAAATTAATTTCCTAGTGAAGATAGGCAAGAGGCAAGAGGCAAGAGGCAAGAGGTGGTTAGATATGTGTAATTAATTTTGCTTAGGTACTTATTAACTCTTAATCAGAAAAATATCGCCAAAAATTCCCCTTTTTAACGTAAATAAAAAGGGGAGAAGATATCAGATGGCTTTACAATTCAGTCATCCATTCCGTATGGAAAAACTCACCTCTGGGTTTATCGGTACGTTCATAGGTATGAGCGCCAAAATAATCCCGTTGTGCTTGGGTGAGATTTTGCGGTAAATTAGCCCGACGATAACTATCAAAATAGTCCAAAGAAGAACTAAAAGCCGGGACGGGAATTCCCAACTTATTAGCCAAGACTAACACCTCACGCCAGGCTTCTTGGCGATCGAGGATACTTTGCTTAAATTCCGGTGCTAACAACAAATTCGGCAGCCCCGGATTTTCCGCAAAAGCTTTGCGAATTTTATCCAAGAAACCGGCGCGAATAATACAGCCGCCCTTCCAGATGCGGGCCGATTCCGGCAGACTGATATTATAGTTAAACTCCTGAGAAGCTTTAGCGATTAAGGCCATACCCTGGGCATAGGAACACATTTTCGAGCAGTAAAGAGCATCACGCACCTTATCCACAAATAGTGCCGCATCCCCCGGATAGGTTTCCCCAGGTCCGGGTAACTCTTTTGAGGCTGCCACCCGTTCATCCTTATAAGCGGACATAACGCGAGCATTAACCGCAGCATAAATGGTCGGAATTGGCACCCCCAACTCCAAGGAACTTAACACGGTCCAGCGTCCTGTTCCCTTTTGTCCCGCCGAATCCAAGATTAAATCTACCAAATGATGACCGGTTTCTGGGTCAACATACTTAAAGATATCGGCGGTAATTTCAATTAAATAAGAATTAAGCTCATCGGTGCGGTTCCACTCGGCGAAAGTTTCCTGTAACTGCTGATTGCTTAGTCCTAGACCATTTTTCAGCACATCGTAGGCTTCCGCAATTAACTGCATATCGCCGTACTCGATGCCATTGTGAACCATTTTCACATAATGGCCCGCCCCCCCGGATCCCACATAGGTGACACAGGGACCATCATCGACTTGGGCGGCAATTTTGGTTAAAATCGGCTCTAATTCCCGATAGGCGAACTCTGTACCCCCCGGCATCAGGGAAGGACCGTGCAGAGCGCCTTCTTCGCCACCACTGACTCCCATGCCGACAAAACCGAGTTTAGTGGTCGATTCTAGGTCCCGGGTGCGTCTTTCCGTGTCCTCGTAGAGGGAGTTACCGCCATCGATAATCATATCTCCTTCTTCGAGAAGGGGTTTTAATTGTTCAATCACGGCATCCACCGGCGGGCCAGCTTTTACCATGACCAGGATTTTGCGGGGACGCTCTAAAATTTGGACGAATTCTTCTAAACTATAGGCCGCCTTGACATCTTTGCCGACGGCGCGAGTTTCCATAAATTCTTTAGTTTTGCTGGCGGTGCGATTGTAAACAGCTATAGGAAAACCCCGACTCTCCACATTGAGAGCGAGATTTTCTCCCATGACAGCTAGTCCGATAACACCGAAGGTACGTTTAGTCATAGAAATTCAGTCTCGGCTGATGCGTTCTTCCTCCCCTTTTAGCGCCTACTTTCCCTAAGATAGCTAAACTTTCCCTATTTCTTAAGCCTTGACTAATCAGTGATCAGTGATCAGTAATCAGTAATCAGTGATCAGATTTGGGTTTTCAGTGACCGGCATTGAGTGAGGAGTGTGACAGCGTTTCTCCTCAAGATGAAGTGTAACCTAATTTGGTATCACCCCCTGACGACTGGCTACTGTTGCCCGTTCCCTAAAACCAGAGACTTCCTGCCTCACCATTAAGATAACTGCTATAAATGGCATTAACAGTGCTGTGTTTTCACTGATGACTGAAAAACCCCCAAGCGCAGAAAAGTTAATGCTAATGTTAAATTAAATTAAGAAAATCCTCATTCTTGTTATATGCAGTTAACTTGGCTTGATAGTAATTCTTGGTTAATCGAAATCGGGGGAAAACGCCTGCTTCTCGATCCTTGGTTGGTAGGTTCCCTGACTTTTGGTAATTTAACTTGGCTATTTGAGGGCAAAAAAACCGCTAATCATGCCATTCCCGAACATATCGATCTGATTCTTCTCTCCCAAGGTTTAGAAGATCACGCCCATCCTCCTACTTTACAGGTACTCGATCGCCAAATTCCCGTGGTAGCTTCTCCTAATGCCGAAAAAGTCGTTCGAGCGCTCAATTATACCCATCGCATCCCTTTAACCCACGGTGCTAGTTATATCTTTGACAATGCGATCGAAATTACTGCTGTCCCCGGTTCTCCAGTCGGGCCGACTCTGGTGGAAAATGGTTATGTTATCAAGGAATTAGCGACAAATCAGAGTATCTACTACGAACCCCACGGTTATCATTCTCCTAGCCTCGATTCTCTCGGGAAAATCTCCGTGATTATCACCCCTTTGATTGACTTAAAAATACCTTTCCTCGGACCGGTAATCAAAGGACAAGAAAGCGCCTTAGCAGTCTGTCAACGCTTGCAGCCCGAATATATTATTTCTACGGCTGCCGGCGGTGATATTGAGTTTAAAGGTTTATTGATGGCGGTGTTAAGTGCTGGGGGTAGTCCCGAATCTTTTCAAGAATTATTAACATCCCATGCTTTGCCGACAAAAGTAATTGATCCTCGTCCCTGGCAGCCTTTTACGGTGGAATTAGGCGAGTGCGTCCCTGGTTTGAGCTAATCTCAATTGAGGGAAGAATAGAAAAAAGTTAAAACTTTCTTCCCGATTTTTATCTAAAAAAGTAGAATTTTTGTTATATCTTTGCTGGCTACAGATGACATTAATTATTTGAAAAAACTGGCTCTCTTGAATATTGGATGTAAAATGGGTAAAACCCCACACCCCCCCTGCCCCCCCGATGTCGGGGGGGCAGGGGGGGCTACACCCTGCCCCCAGGAAAAACTTTTTGCCGCAAACCCTAATTAAAAGTGGCTCTTCTCTGCTAAATTGTCTATGAATCAGTTGCCCTTATTTTCTCAGTCAAAATCAGTGCGAGACTTTTATCAACCTGATGCCGAAATAATTCTTTATCAAGGAGATACCAATAATTTTATCAAGACTATACCAGATAATTCTGTGAGCTTGATTATTACTTCTCCTCCCTACAATTTAGGAAAAGACTACGAAAAAAAAATCTCTTTGGATACTTATCTGGAAACCCAAACCAAAAGTCTGGGAGAATTCTCTAGAATCTTGCAAGATAATGGCAGTATTTGCTGGCAGGTGGGAAATTTCGTTCAAGAGGGAGAAGTTTATCCTTTAGATATTTTTTATTATCAGCTATTTAAACAAATGGGTTTCTTTTTAAGAAATAGAATTGTCTGGCATTTTGGCCATGGACTACATACCTCTAAAAGATTTTCTGGCAGGTATGAAACTATTTTGTGGTTGACAAAAACCGATAAATATACCTTTAATCTTGATCCGGTGAGAATTCCCGCTAAATACCCTGGTAAGCGCCATTTTAAAGGTAAAAATATCGGTAAACCCTCTGGTAATCCTTTAGGAAAAAATCCCAGCGATGTTTGGGAGTTTTTAGCACAAGAATGGGATGAGTTACTATGGGATATTCCTAACGTTAAATCTAATCATCCAGAGAAAACTATTCATCCTTGTCAATACCCGATCGAATTAGTAGAAAGATGTGTTTTAGCCTTGACAAATGAGGGGGATTGGGTTTTTGATCCCTTTGCTGGGGTTGGAACTTCTCTGATTGCTAGTATTATGCACAATCGTCGAGTGATGGGGAGTGAAAAAGAAGCAGAATATGTGAAAATTGCCAAGGAAAGAATCGCCGCTTATTGGCAAGGAAATCTCAAAATTCGTCCTTTAGGAAAACCTATTCATCAGCCTACTGGTAAGGAAAAAGTCGCTCAAATTCCCGAAGAATGGCATAGTAATATATAGGAAGTCATACTAAATCTCCCCCCCAAGTAGGTGGATTCATGAATCCATCTACTATGAGTTGATGCTAAATCTGGTTATTAAAAACTGATTATTTATTCCCCCTGTTGCCTTTTGCATGAGTAGAAAACTGGTTTCTCCGAGAAACCCGTTTTCTGTGCGTTACTCAACGGATTTAGTATAACTCATCTGACAATGATTGATAAATTTTTTTATCACCATTTTTAGAGAAAACTTTGCAGAATTGTGGCGGTTTCTTGTCCCGTTTTTTCCCAACTAAAAAGCTCGGCGCGTTGACGACTGAGGGACTTTAATTTTAGGCGTAATTGTTCATCGGTGGCGATTTGCTGCATTGCCTCTCTCATCTCATCGATACTATAGGGATTAATTAAAATTGCCGCCTCTCCTGCGACTTCTGGGAGAGAGGAAAGATTAGAAGTAATTACAGGAGTTCCACAGGCGATCGCTTCTAGTACAGGTAATCCGAAACCTTCCCAAAGGGAGGGATAAACTAAAGCAGTTGCTTGGTTTAAAAGTTGCGGCAATTCTTCATAGGAAACATAGTTTAAAAATTGCACTCGTTGAGAGATTGATAATGCTTCTACCTGTTGCTGTAGAGTAGGGGTAAAAC
Organism: Microcystis sp. LE19-8.1F; assembly: GCF_027531715.1. NCBI lineage: Bacteria > Bacillati > Cyanobacteriota > Cyanophyceae > Chroococcales > Microcystaceae > Microcystis > Microcystis sp. LE19-8.1F. Next base: position 31,530 of record NZ_JAPZSO010000125.1, read on the forward strand.
GGGGGTCAAATTGACCGACAATTAATAATTGATATTCGGGATCGATTTGGGAAAAAGCAGTAATTAAACGAGCGATATTTTTATGAGGATCATAACGACCAAGATAGATAAAATAGGGACGAGTCGCCAGATTTAGAGGACGAAAATTATCAGAATCATATCCAGAAAGAATCACGGTTATTTTGTCAAGAGGTATGTTAAAAAACTTATGAATATCGGAGGCAGTTGCTTGGGAAACAGCGATAATATGTGTGGCTTTTTTCAGGACTTGGGGTAAATAGTATTTATTATAAAAAGTTAGGGGAGAAAATTTCGGAAATCGCAGGGGAATTAAATCATGGACTGTGACAATATAGCGACAATTTTCATAAATAGGTGCTTCGGGAATGGGGGTAAATAGTAGGGAAGACTGCAATTGTTGATAGGTTTGATAGAGTTGGGTTTCTGTCCAAATTAAGCGCCTAATATTGCCTTTGGTTCCCTGCTCTTGGGTGAGGTTTGCCGAGACAGGATAGGTGTTAAAATCTGGGTAACTATTAGAAGTGATTAGGGTAGGATTTAAGTTAGCTAATTGGGGAATTAGATTTTTAGTATAGGTAGTCAATCCAGTATATTTAGTACCGAGAAAAGCGAGATTGATTAATAATTGATTATTCCTATTCATAGATATTAGCTAGTTAAGCAGGTAGGTGTTAAAAGTTGTCAGATACCCCCCTTATCAAGGGGGGATTAAGGGGGGATCCGCACCCCCCTTATCAAGGGGGGATTAAGGGGGTATCCATCTTCAATTTAATTATAACTACTTACTTATTATAAAAGAGAACGATAAGCTTTTATAGTAGCTTGTGCGGTTTTTTGCCAAGAGAATTTTACTGCTTGTTTTTTTCCTTTCGTGATTAATTCTTGACGGAGAGAGGTATCACTAATAACTTGATAGATTGCTGCGGCAATTTCTAGGGGATTATCGGGATTAATTAATATTGCCGAGTCTCCCGTGACTTCGGGTAAGGATGCAGTATTAGCAGTTACGACAGGACAACCTAAAGTCATCGCTTCTAAAACTGGTAATCCAAAACCTTCGTAAAAAGAAGGATAGACAAAAACATCGGCTTTTTGATAATAATCCGCAACTAAGTCATCAGCAAGATAATCAAGATGTTGGATACTATCTCGAAAGGGAGACTGAGATATTTTATCGAAAATTGGTTGATACTTCCATCCTTTTTTGCCAATCAGAATCAGATTATGGTCTAATTTATACCTGTCCTTGAGATAGTTAAAAGCACTGATAAGATTAATAATATTTTTTCGTGGTTCTAGGGTACTAACAAAGAGTAAATAGGGTTTAGTGATGGTTAGAGATGAGGGAGAATTGGGGAGGGAAGAATAACGACTTGCGAGGGGAGTAACAAAAATTTTCTCTGGGGTTACATCTAAATATTCAATAATATCTCGTTTGGTACTTGCGGAGTTAGCAATAACTAAATCTGTCCATTGTAGAGATTGTTTAATCCGTTGGGTGTAGGTTTTGACAATCCCCGTGACAAACTCAGGATATTTAATAAAAGTAACATCATGAATAGTCATAACTTTGCGACTCTGACGACAAGGATACACCACATGATCCAATCCGTGGAGAATATCGGGAGAATCAAGAAAGTTTTCTAGATAGGGAATTAGAGGATTAGGAAATCTGGTTAAGATATTGCTAAGACTGACGGGAATTGGTAAACATTTAACCTCTGGATAGGATTGCAGTTTTTCGGGGATAGAAAGATTACCCCGCAGCCAGTTTTTTACCGATGGTTGAAAACAGAGGGACAGGGAAAAGTTTTCTTGGTTTTGTAATTTAGCTAATTCGGCAATCAGGTGATAAGCATATAATCCAATTCCACTAGGATTTTGTCTTATCGGTGTACCATCAACTAAAATTTTAAGCATTTGTGGTTAGATGAGATTGACGGGATAGATATTTTTAAAATTACAGATTCAATTGTCAATTTTGCTCGCTTAGGACAAGATTAAAATCGGCAATAAACTCCACCCTAATAGTTAATCTTACCCTATAGCGCCCCTAAATAGCAGCCTTTTTGGGCTAGGTTACGGCGAATACTTAATTTATCGGGCAATTTTTTCAATTATTGTCCCCTCACCCATCCTATTACTATGATTGTCAACGGGTACTTATAAGCTATGAATCTCCTTGACGAGAAACGCTGTAATTAGTTATAATCATGGAAGAATGGCTTCCTCGTACTTGTGGTGATCGGAGATTTCTCAAAAGTTATCTCAGGGATGGCTTAGTCCCCTACAGAACAAGCAAGATCGGGTAATGCCGAAAAATCTTGATTAACTAATGTTTTCACTATGTTTAATCGCTTAGTATCTTTTAAATCCTTAGAAGGCCATGAAGGTGAGGTTAAATGTCTAACTTTTTCCCAAGATGGTAAACTTTTGGCTAGTGCCGGAGATGATGGGAATATTCTAATCTGGGAATGGAGAAAAAATCAGAAGTTTTCTTTAACTAAAAAAATTGATGAAGTTTTTGAAGATGATATCAATAAAATGTTTGGAGATCTAGAGGAGGGGATTGGCAATATATTTGGAAATAAGGGTGGAATCGCTATACCTAAAATTAATGATATATTCTCAAAACCTCCTCAAGTAAAGGTTTCGGAGATTGATGATATATTTTCAAGACATAGACATAAAAGAATCAATTCTGTTGCTTTTAGTCCCTGTCAAGGATTTTTGATTAGTGGAGGAGATGATCAAACCGTAAGAATTTGGTCACTAGAAACTAAAAAATTAATCTCTACCTTAACGGGACACCAAGACAAAGTTACAGCAGTAGCTGTTCATCCCGATGGGGAAATTATTGCTAGTGGCAGTGAAGATAAAACGGTGAAAATATGGTCAGTAAAAACTGGAGAAATTCTGTCCACATTACAAGGTCATAGCGATAAAGTCCTAACAGTTAAATTTAGTCAAAATGGTCAACTTTTAGCCAGTGGTGGCGGCGAAAATGACAAAACGGTAATTATTTGGAATCTGGGAGAAAGAAGCAGTATTACCTTAAAAGGTCATTCCGATTGGTTTGGAGGTATTTTATCGGTAGATTTCGGCAGTAATAACAAATTTTTAGCCAGTGGCAGCAAAGACAAAACTATTAAAATCTGGGATATTAAAAGAGGTACAGAGGTAAAAACTCTCAGCGAACATAGTGATCATATCAATTCAGTTAGTGTTAGTCCTAATAATCAACTATTAGCCAGTGGTAGTGATGATAAAAGATTAAAATTATGGGATTTAAAAGCAGGAAAAGCGATTATTTCTATTCCCCATCCCCAGAAAATCTATTCGGTTTGTTTTAGTCCCGACGGTAATTATATCGCCACGGCCTGCCAAGACAAAATCGTGAGAGTTTATGGCACTTCCGAACTACAATCTTTAGCAAGTTGAACAATCTTTGAGCGGGTGCATCTCATTTTTGTAAATCTACTAAGTTGGGATTTTTAAAGGGAAACTATCTGGCAAAATTTATCGTTACTTCCGATTTTATTGCTCAATCCAAGCTTTTGGGGGGTAGAACCCCCCAAACCCCTAGGGTTGATTCATAGTAGGGTTGATTCATGGTAGGGTTGATTCATAGTAGGGTTGATTCATGGTAGGGTTGATTCATGGTAGGGTTGATTCATGAATCAACCCTACCCAAACCCCGGAGCGCATGAGCTTTTCGGTGGGATGCTTACACGCGGCTGCTGATATATTTGTAATAATTTAAGAGTCACTGATAATTGCTGATTGTCGATATTTCTGCAAATGTGATACTAAATCCGGTTATTAAAAACTGATTATTTATTCCCCTTTGCATGAGTGCCTGTCCTGATATGTAGCCTGTACTCAACGGATTTAGTATAATTATCTACTAGAGATCGCTGCCGGTCTGTTCCTCTCGGAAGTAAAGCTGATATAATTGACAGCTAGGCTGGGCTAGATCGCCTTTTAACTGAATTAAACCCATACTTTCCAGTTTATAGGCAGTAATCGGTTCTAATCGCGCTCCCTTATCGGAAGAATTAACCACTTCCCCCATCGCTGTCAATAATTCCGGCTGTTTTTGCAGACTATCCCAGTGATGACGCAGGTGTGCCGCATAAATTCCCCCTTGGGTAGCAGCATTAGGGAGAATATTTTTTTCCCCGCGCACCCGCGCTTCCAGGGCCAAACGGCTAAGATAGGGATGACCAGCGACTAGAGCAATTAAATCGCTAAGAAAACGCTGATTATCTTCATTTTTAGGCAATCCGTAGCTACTAGCCAAGTTTTCCAGTTGTTCGAGGCTAAAACCGGGTAATTTAATCGCACGGCCGACATTAAAGGGAGATTGATTAGCGTCCAATTGAATATAGATTTCCGTGGAATTAGCAATCGCTAACCGCAAATTCTGCCAGATTTCTAAATTATTAGCTTCTTCGTGCCAACAGCGCAACAGCGGCAGAAAATCCCTAGCGATGTCGGGATACTCGAAAATTCTGTCTAAATTATCTAGGGCCAAAAAGAGCGGCCCGTTAATCTGTTCCAAAAGATAGGACTGAAAATAGGTTTGACAACTGATTAAACTGCCAAATAGTTCCTCATCCCAATATTCATCTAATTGCGGCTTTAAACCCAATTCTCGGCTAACATTGGCCGAAAACCAGCGACAAAATCGGTCTAAACTGGCAAACATCGCCTTTTCTGCCACTTGACAATTAATATAAACTGTGCTATGTCCCCAACTATCTGCCTGAGCGAGCAGGTGTTTAAGCAGAGAAGTTTTACCAGTCTTTTCAGGGGATTTAATGCGAATGAGTGACCCCGGACGATTAATTTCTTGATAACAGTCGCTTTCGACGGGAGGGCGGCTAATATAAGTATCTATAACTGATTTTTCTGCTAGTATCGGGACGGGTTGATTTCTCCATTCAGGATATTTGATATCTTTGAACCATTCTCGGAGGATTTGGAACTTACCCGGCCCTTTACTACCTAATTCGAGTTCGGGACAGCCATTATCTTTATCTGCCGAGAAATAGCTATAGATTTTAGTCATTTGTTTTTTATAGGTTTCATGGCTGGCAGCCTCGGCCATTTCCCAAATTTCCTCATCCGGTTTGCGCCAATTTTCGTAGGCAAAACGAACTAAAAAAATCTCCTTTAATTTGCCTTGAACACCGTATTCTCTAGCTAGATGTTTGAGAAACTCGTCCCATCCCTGTGGTTTCATCCCGTTCTACTTTATTCTACTTATATTCCCTTTTTTTCCATGTTAACCCCTTTTTCCCTCTTGGCAATGGGACTGACATCCGAGCGGAAAAACCCTATGGTAAAAATAGGTCAATTACCTGATGGTGTCTAAGGGAGTAAAACCATGAAAATCTCGTTAACCTTGTTTGTTGTGGTCTCCTTGCTGTTAGGTTCTCTTCCTCACACTTTAGCGGTTAATAGTCAAGATAACCATTTTGACCGTTCCTCTTCGCCGCTAATTTTACAAAACCGTGACTGTAAGGGTGATAAGGACGATGATTGTAATTAGTCCTGATTATCTCGGTTAAGGTTGTTAATCTATATCCCCCACCGATAACAAAATCGTGGTCGGGATTTTTTTTATCCCATCGGCTGCGGGTAGCTTTTATCAAGATAATTTCTAGATTCAAGACCAATTATCTCAAGAACTCGCCTGTAATTCCTCTAAACGTGCTAAAACTTCGGCGCTGTGAATGGCAGGATTTACCCCTAAATAAATCTCTTTTAAAATCCCATCGGGATCGATAAGATAGGTATGACGCAGGGAAACATAACCCATCCAAGAACCATAAGCTTTACTAACATCTCCGGTAGTATCTGCCAGTAAGGGAAATTTTAACCCCTCCGAGTCACAAAATTCCGCATGAGAATCGACATCATCGGCACTTACCCCTAAAACTTGCGTATTTTTAGCCCTATATTTCGGCAAATCCTGCTGAAAACGCCGCGCTTCTAGGGTACAGCCGGGGGTAAAATCCTTGGGATAAAAATACAAAACTACCCACTTACCCCGATAGTCCGATAGGGAAATATTCCCTTCTCCCGTGTTAGTCGGTAGGGTAAAATCGGGTGCCGGTTGATTTAAAGGGGGTTGGGGGCCACCTAAAGCGTTAGCATCGGGAATAAAGGCAAAAAATGCCAGAATTACTGCAATTAAAAAACTCAACAGTTGACGACGAGACATAATCAGTTATCAGTTATCAGTTATCAGTTATCAGTTATCAGTTTCTTGGTGTGATAAGTTTAACCTAATACGGGAGCGATCGATCTTTGTGTCCTTTCCCTCGTTCCTGTCACACCAGAACAATCAACTGTCACCCTAGCTTAATATTCTTTACATAACTTGACAAGGAAAGGGCGAGGTAAAGGGGGAAAATAGATCGAGCTTGTCTTCATCTGCCTAACGATCATGTCTATTGTCACCCTTAACCCCCTTCAATCCCATCAAGATTTAGTCATCGATCCAGCCAAAATCACGGGATTACGCGGAAAAATCACTATCCCCGGCGATAAATCCATATCCCATCGCTCCCTGATGTTAGGAGCGATCGCCGAAGGAGAAACCGTTATTCATGGGTTATTATTAGGCGAAGATCCTCGCAGTACCGCTAGTTGTTTTCGTGCCATGGGTGTGGAAATTTCCCAACTCAACAGCGAGAAAGTAATCGTCAAAGGTAGGGGTTTAGGCAATCTCGAGGAACCCTTAGAAATCCTCGATGCGGGCAATTCTGGCACGACGATCCGCTTAATGTTAGGATTATTGGCTGGTCATCAGGATCGTTTTTTTGTCGTTACTGGTGATGCTTCCCTGCGATCGCGTCCCATGTCCAGGGTGGTGAAACCCCTCAAAGAAATGGGGGCGCAAATTTGGGGCAGAAAAGCCAATTCTTTGGCTCCTTTAGCCGTTTCTGGGCAATCTCTGCAACCGATCCACTACTATTCTCCCGTCGCTTCTGCACAGGTAAAATCCTGTCTTCTCCTCGCTGGACTGTTAACGGAGGGGAAAACCACAATCACGGAACCCGCTTTATCTCGCGATCACAGTGAACGGATGCTGCGCGCTTTTGGGGCAAATATTGAGGTGGATGGGGAGACTAATAGCGTCACGGTGACGGGTTATCCCACTTTAACCGGACAAACGGTGATTGTACCGGGAGATATCAGTTCGGCAGCTTTTTGGTTGGTAGCGGGGGCAATCGTGCCTAATTCCGAGTTATTAATCGAAAATGTGGGAATAAACCCGACTAGAACCGGAGTTTTACAGGTTTTACAGGCAATGGGAGCAGATATCACCCTCGAAAATCAACGGGTGGTGACGGGGGAACCGGTGGCGGATCTGCGGGTGAAATCCAGTCCACTACAGGCAACCACGATCGCCGGTGAGATTATACCCCGTCTGATCGATGAAATTCCGATTTTGGCAGTAGCGGCGGTTTTTGCCCAAGGAACGACAATTATCAAGGATGCCGAGGAATTACGGGTGAAGGAAAGCGATCGCCTGACGGTGATGGCCACCCAACTCGATCGCCTAGGGGCAAAAGTAAGGGAATTACCCGATGGTTTAGAGATTACCGGCGGTACAGGCCTATTCGGCACGGAAGTGGACAGTTTTACCGATCATCGCATTGCCATGAGTCTAGCGATCGCTGCCCTCAATTGCCGTCAACCCACCACTATCCATCGCGCTGAAGCGGCCGGCATTTCCTACCCCGATTTTGTTAGCACCTTACAGCAAATTTGTCAAGAGTGAAAATATTAAGTTTTTATGCGAACGGGCGAGGGGTAACTGGTACATTTTCAGTATTTCTGAAAATCAGCAATTATCAGTGACTCTTAAATGATGACAAATGTATCAACAGCTGCGTGTAAGCATCCCACCGAAAAACTAATGCGGGGGGGGTTTGGGGGCGGCGCCACGCCCCCAACGGGGGGTTTGGGGGGTAGAACCCCCCAAAGGCTTGGATTGAGTGGTAAAATCGGAAG
>NZ_JAPZSO010000166.1:0-4723 GCF_027531715.1 Microcystis sp. LE19-8.1F
GCTGTCCCGGAGTCCCCGTCTCCTGACGACCGTCTCCTGTCTCCGTTCGGACCTCGGCGTGAGCTTTTGTCGAACGCAAAAGCTCACGGCCGAAGCCTGTCTCCTGTCTCGACTAGGAAATTAATTTTGCACGACTACTTATTGTGATTAACTCTCAAGTTATGAATTGTTTCTCCCCACACCCCACTATCCTATACTTTTTAAACAGGATTTAGTATAATTCCTAGTCTGAATGAAAAGGCACTCCCGCGAGGGGGTGCTTTTTTGTGGCTTTCCAAGTTATGAAGATGGAAGAAACTCTTAATGCCAAAAATATTAAAATAGATCGATAGATTTCATACTCTATCCTTCACCAGCTAATTTTAAGACAGAAGTACGAGTAGTGGCATCTAAGCGAAACTTCAGCAATTCTAGTTGACCCTTCGGCTTCGCTCAGGGTCAACGTCGAGCGAAGTCGAGACGTTGATTAAGAATTGGCTCAATACGGTGTAGATAACCATTTTGTTTAGCCTTTAATAATATTCCCATTGTTCCAGTGAGTTTTATTCCTAATAAGTTGGCATACCGTCTTGCCAAGCCATCATCAAGTAAAGCGAGAGAATCGGAAATTTCTATTGCTAAAGCTAATACTTCTTTTTGGCTCTACCGAACCTGTCATGTAAAACTATCAACAACTTATGCTTGTAAAGCTTGTATACTAAGACTTTGAGTTTTTGTTAGATTGATATTTATCAACTTTAGAGCATTGCTAGGCAGAGAGGGAGCTTGAGGAATTTTCTACAGTCAGTAGATGGAAAAGTTTTTGTCCAATAGCGATCGCTAAATGATAGGGGCTAAAAAATTAGTATTTTTTAGTACTTGTGTACTTAAGCACTGGTCAATGATAAGTAAAAGTTATCTATATCTAAATTGACTAATTAAAGAAAAAATCGCTCAAAAAAAACATAAAAATGTTATAATAAAATCAATAAACTTCAGCAATAAATTTGAAAATTGATTAACGAAAACTGCCAATTTTTACTAACAGAATCAGAAACATTACCAACAACAATTGATTGTTTAATTCAACATATTCCTCTCGAAACTCAGGGGGGATTTACTGCCTCAGACTTGTATCAAATATTAGTCAGGGCGGCCAGCAATTGCGACAGCATTGAAAACACAGCTAAAATGCTTAAAAATTCTAGCTGTGGTCGAAATATTCGCCATCATTTAGACAAAATAAATGATTTTGATACTTTAGAATCCCAAGTTAATCTAGCCTTACAAAGTCAGGTATTGCCAAGAATCAAAAAAAGAAAGCTTAAGTTGGCAATTGACCTAAATTTAATTCCTTATTATGGTGAACCATCTGATAGCGAAAAACCTTATATTTACCGAAGTCAGGCTAAACAGGGAACTTGCTCATTTTATGCTTATGCGACCTTATATCTTATTAAAAAAGGAAAAAGATTAACTTTAGCTATTAGAGGAATTCGGAATACGGACACAACTGTCGCCATTATTACCTATTTATTAGCATTAGGCTCTCTTCTAAAGATAGATTTTAAAACTCTTTATTTAGACCGAGGCTTTTTTAGTATTGCTGTTATTCGTTGGCTACAAGCTTTGAAAATACCTTTCATTATGCCAGCAATTATTCGAGGTAAAACAGGGGGAATTAAGCAATTTATTCAAGGAAATAAAAGTTATCAAACTACTTATACTATGGGGCAAGACCAAAATAATTGTGTAACTTTTGATTTATGGATAGTTTGTAAGTACAAAAAAGGCAAAAGAAACCAGCATGGAATTGAATATTTTGCTTATGTAGTTTATTTGCCATCTATTAAACTAGATTATATTCATACTGCTTATCGTCAACGTTTTGGCATTGAGACTAGCTATAGAATTAAAAATATTTGTCGCATTAAAACTCCCAATAAAAAGCCAGTTATTCGCTTATTATTTATCGGAATTTCCTTTCTTCTTTTTAATATTTGGGTTAATTTATTATGGCGAAAAGTTTGTTTTCCGAGACGTGGGGGACGCTTAATTTATCGAGAGTTATTTACTTTTCAACAAATGCTCTCGTTTTTAAGGCAAGCCGTTGATAAAATCTATCAAGTTGTTGATACCATCTATTTGCCTTCTGGCTAATAGCAATAGTCTTTTTTCTTAAACATAAGTTTTCTTAATTAATTTCTCTAAGTATTTTGTATCAGATGTTACTAAATACTCTGGTTATTCAAACTTTTCCATCTACTGACAGTGTAAATTCGGAAGAACCAAAATCGTAAAGAAATGATTGATTTAATTATTCCTGATGGAATTTAGCTTCCTTTCCTCGGTACTTAAATGGATCTTTGGTATTGTTCTTCGTAGTTGTCAGGAAGATAATCCTCTATCAGGGGCTTATTTTGATAGTAATAGTTGAGAATTGGGTAAATTTTCTTTGGGGTGATCCAGCGACCGTTGACATCCTCGCCGCCTTGAAACGGACGGCGATTCCCAAACCTCACGATTTGAGTTTCTGCCTCTTTCCCAAAGGATTTTTCGCACCTGCCTTAACAGATTTACTCTGTTCTGGTCATCAGGTCGCTCTACAGACTGACACCGCAAGCCCTGCGGCCAAAATGTTTTTACTGGCGTTAATATCTCGGTCATGGTGCGTCCCACAGTCTGGACAATCCCACTCTCGAACATTTAACGGCATTTTCTCAGCAATATACCCGCAATTACTGCACCTTTTAGAGCTAGGAAACCATCTATCTATTTCGATGTAATTTCTTCCGTACCAACAGCATTTATAGGCTAATTGTCGAGTGATTTCTCCCCAACTAACGTCAGATATTGCTTGAGATAACTTGGGGTGTTTGACCATATTCTTGATGGCTAAATTCTCAACCACAATCGTTTGGTTTTCACGAACTAATTGAGTGGTTAGCTTATGTAAATAGTCTTTTCTGCTATCGGTGATTCGAGCTTGAATCTTAGCTACTTTGATTCTTGCTTTTTCCCGATTTTTTGACCCTTTCTGTTTTCGAGAATGAACAATTACCGTCGCCTCATGAACAAGTTGTAGACAACGCCAATCAGCACCAAAACCAAAAGCAGGTGGATTAAGCCGCCGCCAATGTTAACGGAGAATCCTAACAACCAGAGGATGAAAAGTATAACAACGGCAGTCCAAACGAGATCAAACATATTTCCCTCCTTGATTTAGAGAAAAGTAATGAAAATTCAGTCATCGATCCTTAATTGAGTATATCTTGAACCGTATCTTTTACGTCTTCTACTGCATTGCGAACTTGGCTTTCGACTTGTTTAGCTTTTCCAGCAACTTGATCTTGGCGGTTGCCAGTAGCTTTACCTATCGCTTCTTGAGCTTTGCCTTCAATGTTCTTTGTGACTGCTTTTGCCCTCCCTTTTAACTTCATCTGGTCTTTTATATCTTCTGCTGCGTTACGAGCCTGACTTTCGACTTGCTTGGCTTTTCCCATCATCTGATCTTTGGGATCGCCTGTCATGTTGCCAATCGCTTCTTGAGCTTTGCCTTCAATATTTTTCGTAACTGCCTTGGCTCGATTCATGCTTGCGATTTGAGTCTGCGATTGGGTGGGTAAAGTTGCAGCCCAACTATTTGTAGTTCCAAAATCAAAAGCTATAGTAATTGCCAGCATTATAGTTAAAATAATGGTGACAAAAAAGCGACGAATCTGTTGAAGTGACATCATTTTAACTCCAAAAAAGAATTTGATGAATCGATGATACATGGATGATGAACAACTACTGTCTAGACCCTTTCGAGAAAGATTTTTCTAGTCTTTGACGGCGTAAGTTTATTTACCGAGGGAGAGATATTCGACTTCTTTGAGAAGCTAGATATCTGGTAATATTGGGTTTATTTACGCCGCCTTGTCCTAGTGTTTCACCTGTCTCGAAAGAAGCCATTTTTTGAGGAAGAGTTCCGATGAAATCTGGGTTTCAATCATTTGTCTGAATGGCGGTTGCCGTGACAAATGACCTACTAATCAATAATTTTTTTGACTTCATCTTTCACATCTTCGATAGTGTGACGAACTTTTGCCTCTGCCTGTTTTTCCTTGCCCTCTGCCTGAGCTTTGGGATCGCCAGTCAGATCTCCTACTGCTTCTTGAACTTTACCTTCGATATTTTTGGCGGTTGCCTCGGTTCTATCTTTTAAGCTCATGATGCTCTCCTTATTGAATTTGTTGGATTTGAGAACTGCTTACCTAAGTTGAGCTAACAATTCTGCTTCTGGTATTACTGTAACGGGTGGTTGTTTGATTTACTGTATGAATTAATTAAATTTGTATGAATTGCTTGAATACGACACAAAATGTAACGATACCGTTTCTGCAAGCATAGAACTTACGCATTGACAAAAAGGCTTAAATGTGGGTGGTCTAATTTTGTTAGTCTTAGATACAATTTCTCTCTCGACTCTTGACAAAACTCTCTCCGATTTGATTTCCTGACATAAGGGCATCCCTTATAACAGAACAACTGATGAGAAACATTACGAAGCCAACAACTGCTCAATGTAATCTGGCTATTTACACCCTATTTTTGCTCGGCGAACCTAAATATATAAGCTGTGTTCGTTTGGCTCAAATTCTGGGCAATTTATCTCCTGACAGTGTCAATCGTTTCTTGTGGCGAGAGAACTATACACTCAAGGATTTGTTTGATGAAGTGGCTCCTCAAATCGAACTTGAAG
>NZ_JAPZSO010000031.1:0-1637 GCF_027531715.1 Microcystis sp. LE19-8.1F
CTAAGCCGAGTTTTCAAGGCTTCGGCCGTGAGCTCAGCCGAACGGTGCTGCGCCGTCCACTTGGTTTTCGAGACTGGCCTTTTAATTCTAACGTAAAGCCAACCTAGAACGGCGGGGTTTCAGACCCAAAATTTCCGATGACCAGTGGGTAGAAGATTTTAAGCAGAGGCTAAAACAGGCCCTAGAGAAGTGGCGACCAAAGGCTGGTTATGCGGCGGGTTTGCTGCTGAAATCCTTGCTAGAGAAATCTCATCAGTGGTGGTATTTTCTTGACGTACCAGAAGTTCCTCCCGACAATAACCGAGCGGAGCGTTCTCTGCGTCTGGGAGTAACTAAGCGCAAGATAGCTGGTGGTTCTCGCTCCTTCAGTGGCTTTGTCGATACTGCCAGTCTGCTGACTGTAATTCAGTCTTGTCGCGCTCAAAGCCGTTCTGTTTTGGCATTCCTACGTCTGGCTTTAGTCTGTATCCATCACCAACTTGATGGGGTCGTCTCTCTTATTCCCACTGCCGATTCTTCTCTCTTTGTCAACCCCTAGACCTGAATATTTACGAGCCAGTCAAGAATCTCTCAGTCACGAAACCATCTATCAAATGATCTATCAGAACTATCAAGGATGTGGGGAGTACTGGAAATATTTACGCCGGGGGCTTTGTCAAAGAAAGAGTCGAGACGGAGCAAAAAGTAAGCGTGGAGGGATTCCGGGTCGTGTGGATATCTCCGAGCGACCAGCAATTGCTGAACAGAAGACCGAAATCGGTCATTGGGAAAGTGACACAATGATTGGAGGAAATCATCTAGGGGTTCTCGTTACATATATGGACAAAGCCTCGAAATTTCTAGTAGCAGGATTGGCCAAAAACAAAACCGCATCGGAAATCAACCCTTGTCACAGAAAAACTTTTCCAAGAGATTCACCCTGACCAAAGAAAAACCTTTACTTGTGACCAGGTCAAAGAATTTTGTGGACATCAAGAGTTGAGTCAGAAACTAGGAGCAGATTTTTATTTTGCTACTCCTTATCATTCTTGGGAGAGGGGATTAAACGAGCCTACCAATGGACTGTTAAGACAATTTTTTGCCAAGGGAACGAATTTCAAAATTGTTAAGCCAGAGCAGCTAGAAAGAGCCGTAAACTTGATTAACAATCGTCCTCGAAAATGTCTTGACTATCGTACCCCGAATGAGGTATTCTATGAAGGTAGATCAGACAGTGATGCAATTCAGACTTGAATTGGCCTAGTTACCTTATATTATACCGATGGTAAAGGAACGTCAGTTCCCGTTAATTATCGAATCGTTAATAAACAGGAGGGTCAGACAAAACATGAATATTTCTTAGAAATGTTGGACGAAGTAAAAGCTTGGGGATTGAAACCAGAGACAGTCACAGGAGACAGTTGGTATGCTGCCAAAGAAACCATGAATACCCTTAAAGACAAGGGCTTTCGGGGTTTGTTTACTCCTCATGTGAATCGGGCGCGTCTCGGTTGAAATAGGAACTAAATATGTTCAAGTTCAAACCTTAGATATCCCGACCGATGGATTAATTGTTTATCTGAAACAAGTGGGATGAGTCAAGGTATTTAGAACGGTCTTCAAAAACGAATTCCGTTACTACGTTGTGTTCGTCTCTA
>NZ_JAPZSO010000043.1:0-37458 GCF_027531715.1 Microcystis sp. LE19-8.1F
AACTCGATTGTCTATCTTTTGGTATTAACCTGTTTGTGTCTAAAATCTCTCCCTGTATAAATTTCAGCTATTTTTGAGCGTAGGCACTATCATCGAATTTTATTTTAAGTTAATTATTTGCATAACAATTACCGAAGAGCCAAAGCTTGTTACTTTTGCACTGTTATCCTATCGAAAGATTTTTGGTTAACGGGAAACCTTATTTTAGAGGGAATCACGATAAGCTGTTGACTATCTAAATTACTCGTTAAGATTGCAGGGGAGTACTGGAGCTGCGGAGCAGGGAGAAGCCGTTTGAGCATTTGTACTAAAATTTTCCCTACGCAGTTTAAATTCAGTACAGCTTATTAGTTTAAGAAAGTTTCAGGCTTATCTAGGATTAGGATATTCTTATCAGGTTTCTGGTGATACTTCTGCCAAACAGGACAAGGTTAAAAAGTCTTGGAAAGGTTCCGACTTGGTACGTTCTCACTTGTCTGCTCACGCACTGGTGACTATTTGCCACCATAAACCCGCTAAAACCGAGATTATTGGCAAGCTTAAGAATGCTTGGCAAAATTCGAGAAGTCATACCTATTACAAAAGAGACGACAAAACCGCGCAAAAAATCGAGATTAATCACGATTTGCCAAGCTTAAAGGCTTTAGGTAAAGACGGACTGTGCCGTTTGCTGTTTTACGAGACTCGTCTCCTCTATCAACTTTTAACGGCTAATTTGGTAAAGTGATGCGCGCAACAAAATCGCTGAAAACTTGACGAATTTCCCGACCATTGCGATCGCAATAGGCCACCTCAATCCACTGATGACGGGGGACAAAACCGCGCCAATTGGGGACACTGACACAACCTTCCCAACCCTTGACCATTTCCTCGCTCACCTGCAAAATGCGCGGATTAATCCTGGCAGTGGCAGGCATGATCGGAGCGTCGGGATAACGAGGATTGGGGTGAGAAGCAACGATAAACAGACGCAGAGACCGAGCAACTTGGGGCGCGGCGATTCCCACCCCGTGGGCAGCTTGCACGGTGGTAATCAGGGAATCGATCAAATTTTGACAGTCAGAATCGAGAAGATTATCGATCTCCGGTGCTTTTTGCTCTAAAATTGGATTTCCTAATTGGGTGATTGTTAAAACTTGCGTCATCTGTCTAAAGATTAATTGTTTCCCTCTGAAAATTATTTTATCGTCAACGGCAAAATCTCGCTAAACTGATAAGGTTTCCCCGCAGCAGCACTAGAGCAACTTTGTTAATCAAAATTAATTGTGGATAGCAGCGCCCAACAACTTTGGCATAATCTCCTAGAGCGTCTAAAATTACTATTAACCCGTCCCGCTTTTGAGACTTGGTTTCAAACGGCGACGGTTAAAGAATGGCAAAACGATCGCTTAGTAATTCAGGCTGCCAATCCTTTTATTCTTAACCATCTTCAGAAAAATTATCTGTCAACAATTGCCGAAGTAGTCGAGGATATCGTCGGTTATCCCGTCGAGATTCAACTAACGGCAGAACAGGGCGATTCGATCGCTATTTTCCAGCCTAACAGTAGCTTAGAATCAGAATTACCCCCCAGTAATCAACTTAACCCTAAATATAATTTTTCCCGTTTTGTTGTCGGGCCAACTAATCGCATGGCCCACGCGGCCGCTTTAGCGGTGGCGGAATTACCCGGACGCGAATTTAACCCGCTTTTTCTCTGTGGTGGGGTGGGATTAGGTAAAACCCATTTAATGCAGGCCATCGGTCATTATCGTCTGGAATTATATCCCCAATCCAGGGTTTTTTATGTATCGACGGAACAATTTACGAATGATTTAATCACCGCTATCCGTCAAGATAGTATGGAAAGTTTTCGTAATCATTATCGCCATGCCGATATATTATTAGTGGATGATCTGCAATTTATTGAAGGAAAAGAATACACTCAAGAAGAATTTTTTCATACTTTTAATACCCTGCACGAAGCGGGAAAACAGGTGGTTTTAGCCTCCGATCGCCTGCCCAAACAGATGCCCAGTTTACAGGATCGTTTAATTTCTCGCTTTTCTATGGGATTAGTTGCCGATATCCAAGCACCGGATATCGAAACTCGTATGGCAATTTTACAAAAAAAGGCCGAGTACGAAAATCTGCGTCTGCCAAGAGAAGTGATCGAATATATTGCCGTTAATTATACTTCTAATATTCGCGAATTAGAGGGAGCATTAATCCGGGCTACTACTTATATTTCTATCTCCGGATTGCCGATGACGGTAGAAAATATCGCGCCGGTTTTAAATCCACCAATGGCCAAAATTGCCACTTCTCCTGAGATTATTATGGCGGTAGTAGCGGAAAAATTTCAACTCTCGATCGCTGATCTAAAGGGAAATTCCCGGCGACGAGAAATTAGTTTTGCTCGACAGATTGGGATGTATTTAATGCGTCAACACACGGATTTAAGTTTACCGCGCATTGGCGAAGAATTTGGCGGCAAAGATCACACCACCGTTATTTATAGCTGTGATAAAATCAATCTTTCTCAGCATCAAGACCGACAATTACAAGACATCTTAGCCCAACTAATCGAGCGAATTAACTCCCTCAGTCGCCATCAGTAGTCGGGAATTGGGGAGATAGGGTTTTTCAGTTATCAGTTCACTGATAACTGTTTACTGATAACTGATAACTGATTCAAAACTGAGATTAACTACAGGAGAATAAACTGGCAATTGTAGCGAGGAGACGAGAGGTCATGGGTAAACTATCGATCACCATAGCTGTACATAATAACATCATGTAAAGAATGGAATATTTAAACAGCGATCGAGCCATGTCCCGATCAAAAGGATTCTGTTTTAATCGCCAAGCTTTTTTCAGGAAAACAAACCCTAAAATTAAAGCCGCTACACCATAAACCACACCACAGGCAGCCAAGGGATAAATCAGGAGGAAAGTGAAAGGAACGACGATTAAAGTATAGAGCCAAATCTGCTTGCTAGTAGCTTCTTCCCCTTTAACTACGGGCATCATCGGGATATCTACTTCTGCATAATCATCCTTGATCATTAAAGCTAAAGCCCAAAAATGGGGAGGAGTCCAGAGGAAAATAATGGCGAATAAAATCCAAGGAATCCAACCGAGATCGCCCGTTACTGCCGCCCAACCGACGAGGGGAGGAATCGAGCCGGCCGCGCCACCGATAACAATATTTTGGACACTATGACGCTTGAGCAGATGGGTATAAATCAGCATATAAAATGCGATGCCGGTCATTGCTAAAAATCCGCTCAAAGTATTGACAAAAAAGACAAAAATTGCTAGGGAAAGGGAGGCTAAAACGAGGGCAAAAATGAGGGCGTGGAGGGGTTGCACGCGACCGGAGGGGATCGGACGGGCGCGGGTGCGAAGCATGGTGTGATCGATGTCGCGATCATAGATGCAGTTTAAGGTTTGAGCGGCGGCGGCGGCGAGAGTGCCACCGAGGAGGGTAAGAAAGAGTAAGAGGGGGGAAACCTGACCTTTGGAGGCGATTTCCATAGAAGCGGCCGTAGTAATCAGCAGTAGAGGAATAATTCGCGGTTTGGTGAGTTGATAATAACTTTTAGCGACTTGTAAAAAATTATCGTGGTGGCGAAGGGCTTGAGTTCCAGTCATCGTGATTAAATCCTTAGAGATGGCTTATAAGTAATGGGACAAAATTAACTTCTTGGTTAGGATGGGCAATAGGCAAGAGGCAAAAGGCAAGAGGTGGTTAGATATGTGCAATTAATTGTGTCTAGTTACTTAGGAGCGAAAGAACGATCGCGAAAGGCGAAAGTGGTAAAAGCGACGAGGGTTGCCACCAATAGCGCACCGATGCTGTGGTGGGTAATGGTTAAGGGTTCCACCTGTAGATGCAGTTTCAGGGTGGCAACGCCCAAAAACACCTGTAGGGCGACTAATCCCCCGGCGCTAAAAGCTAGTTTTTTGAGGAGAGGATGGATAGCGGCAGTTCGCCAAGCGAAGAAAACTAGGGTTAACACCGAGATAGTGGCGGGAAAAACCCCGATAATGTGACTATTCATCACCGTGCAGAGTTGGGAAACCGTTAAACACTGATGGGCTGCCCAACGGGAACCGACGAGACCGCCGAGGAGACATTGCAGATAAACTAGACCGGTGGCGACCATTCCCATCCCGGTTAGTTTTCCGACCGTACCTGTGCCACGGTAGGGAGTCAGACCGATAGCAATGACGATTAGGGTGGCAAAAAAGAGCAAAGCTGTGGCTAAATGAGCGGTTACGATGTCAAATCGCAGTAATTGGGTGACGGTTAATCCTCCCAGGACTCCTTGCAGGAGAATTAAGGCCAAAGCTGCGATCGCAGATGGCAACAGCCAAGGGGGAAGATGGCGACGATACCACCAAGACAGACCGACGAGAGCGATCGTGCTAAACCCGATCAAAGAGGCATCGAGACGGTGAAACCACTCCAGAAATACCTGTAGATTCATCTGCTGACTGGGAATCCATTGACCGTAACACAGGGGCCAATCGGGACAAGCTAAACCGGCGTTCATAACTCTGGTGGCAGCGCCCACCACCATGAGGGCGAAAGTAGCGATCGCAATTTTCCCGACTAAGCGGCGCATCCACACCTGAATATTGCCGGTTTCTCTTAGGGGTGTCGGGTTAAAAACAGATTCGGTCATCGGTTTGCCTGTTCTCAAGGAGTCTGTCATCAAAGATCATGGCTTTGTTTGCCAGTTAGTTATCACTGTGAATGAGTTTTTTTACGACTGGTAAAACCTTTTAGATATTCTTTAGATTTCTGGCCATTTCCGTTACATTTGTTTACATAAACTCAGAATAAGATATAAAAATTAGTTATTTAAAATACTTTCCCTGAAAACGATCCCAAAGAAAAGATAAAATTCTCAGAAGATGCTGGTTAAATTTCCCATCTATAGGGGAATCATGTTTTAGCCTTGAATAAGTAGCCACTATTGAAAATATTGAAAAGACCGTGAAAATTCCCAGCAGTATCCTGACGCTCGTACTCGGGATCGCCTTGACCTTAATTAGTCTCTGGTATGGCCAAAATCATGGCTTAATGCCCGTGGCCGCTTCCGAAGATGCCCAGGAGATAGATAATATCTTTAATCTGATGATGACCATCGCCACGGGGCTATTTTTAATAGTTGAAGGCGTGATTATCTATATAGTGATTCGCTTTCGCCGCCAACCGGGGGATCAAACCGACGGGCCGGCAGTGGAGGGCAATGTCCCCCTAGAAATCTTCTGGACAGCCATCCCGACGGTAATCGTTTTTATCCTTGCCGTCTATAGCTTCGAGATTTATAACAATATCGGCGGTCTCGATCCCTTGATTTCCAAGGGTGGCAAAGGAGAAATCGCCCACCACGGTCATCACCACGGCACGATGATGGCCCTGGCTGGCGATCGCAGAGTAGCCCTAGGTATCGGCAATTCCTACGATGGTGAAGGAGTTCCCCCCCTAGTGGTCAATGTTAAAGGCATTCAATACGCTTGGATCTTCACCTATCCCGAAACTGGCATTGTTTCCGGAGAACTGCACGCTCCCGTCAATCGCCCCGTGCAACTGAATATGGAAGCAGGGGATGTGATCCATGCTTTCTGGGTTCCCCAATTGCGTCTAAAACAGGACGTTATCCCCGGACAGGAAACGGTTTTATCGTTCACATCCAACCAAATTGGTCAATATCCGATCATTTGTGCGGAACTTTGCGGGGCCTATCACGGTGGCATGAAATCTAGCTTTGTGGTTCACTCCCAAGGGGATTACGACCAATGGGTGCAGCAGAACACGATCGCCGAAGTTGACAGGGATCAAACCGTAGCCATGACCACTAAAGATCGCTCTGATAGTCAATATTTGACCCCCTACACCGAAGAAATGGGCATCAACGCTGAAATCCTCGCCCAAGTTCCCCATCAGCACCAAATGTAATTTTTCTTGTCATCTAAAATCTTGGCATTATGACAGCATCAACGGAAATAACCACCCCAGCAACCGTTCCCGAGGTGATCCATCACCGCAAGTGGACCGATTACTTTACTTTCTGCACCGATCATAAAGTCATCGGTATTCAATATCTGGTGACTGCCTTTCTTTTCTTCTTTATTGGCGGTGCTTTCGCGGAAGTGCTGCGGACAGAATTAGCCACTCCCGACCCCGATTTCGTCTCCCCAGAACTATATAACCAATTCATGACCATGCACGGAACGATCATGATCTTTCTTTGGATCGTTCCGGTTGGGGCGGGTTTTGCCAATTATCTCATTCCCCTGATGATTGGGGCGGAAGATATGGCTTTTCCTCGTCTTAACGCTGTGGCTTTCTGGCTTAATCCCCCCGGCGGGCTGCTATTATTATCCAGTTTCTTTGTCGGCGCACCCCAGTCCGGTTGGACTTCCTACCCACCTTTAAGCTTAATTAGCGGCAAATGGGGCGAAGAATTGTGGATTTTGAGCCTTTTATTGATCGGGACTTCCTCGATTTTAGGCTCGATTAATTTCATCACCACGATCCTGAAAATGCGGATTCCTGAGATGGATTTGTACAGTATGCCGCTATTTTGTTGGGCAATGCTGGCCACCTCGACTCTGGTACTGCTTTCCACCCCTGTTCTCGCTTCTGCTCTCGTTCTCTTATCCTTTGATTTAATCGCTGGCACGAGCTTTTTTAATCCCGCCGGGGGCGGCGATCCGGTGGTTTATCAGCATATGTTCTGGTTTTACTCCCATCCTGCCGTTTATATCATGATTTTGCCCTTTTTCGGCACGATATCGGAGATATTACCGGTTCATGCGCGTAAACCGATTTTTGGTTATCGAGCGATCGCCTATTCCAGTCTCACCATCTGTTTCTTGGGTTTAATTGTTTGGGCCCACCATATGTTCACCAGCGGCACCCCCGGCTGGTTACGGATGTTTTTCATGGCGGCAACCATGTTAATCGCCGTTCCCACGGGCATTAAAATCTTTAGTTGGTGTGCCACCCTTTGGGGGGGTAAACTTAGTCTCAATACGTCTTTGTTATTTGGGATTGGTTTCCTGTCTTCCTTCCTCATCGGTGGTTTGACCGGGATTATGTTGGCTTCTGTTCCCTTCGATATCCACGTCCACGATACCTATTTTGTCGTCGGTCACTTCCACTATGTACTATTTGGTGGTACGGCAATGGCCCTGTTTGCTGCCGTTTACCATTGGTTCCCGAAAATGACCGGACGGATGTATAACGAAACTCTCGGTCGTATCCACTTTGTTCTCACTTTTATCGGTTTGAATTTAACTTTCATGCCGATGCACGAATTGGGATTATTGGGTATGAACCGTCGTATTGCCCTGTATGATGTGCAGTTTCAGGGTTTAAATGTTCTTAGTACCGCAGGGGCTTATATTCTCGGTATATCGAGTATTCCCTTCGCTATTAATATGGTCTGGAGCGCCTTTAAAGGTCAACCCGCCGGTCGTAATCCTTGGCGCGCTTTAACCCTAGAATGGCAAACCTCCTCTCCCCCAATTATCGAGAATTTCGAGGAAATGCCGATTCTTTGGTCCGGCCCCTACGATTACGGTATTGATATGGAAGAATCAGAAGCAGCGGAATCAGTACAAGATCTGCTCGCTGAAGTAGGTGCGGAATCGCAATAATCAGTTATCAGTTATCAGTTATCAGTTATCAGTTATCAGTTATCAGTTATCAGTTATCAGATGTGAGTTTTCAGTTCACTGATTACTGTTTACTGTTTACTGATCACTGAGAAAAAGCTCCCCGTCTCCCGTGTAAACTAAGGACATTCAATCATGCAAGGTTCAACGCTCGAAGATTCTCAACTCTCTGTCAATTATCATCAGGAAACGGTGGAACACGGGCATCATGGCCACCCAGATCATCGCTTATTCGGTGTGGTTTTGTTTCTAGTGGCGGAAAGTTCCATCTTTTTAGGCTTATTTGCCGCTTTCTTGTTCTACCGTACCATGTTACCCGTTTGGCCCCCCGCCGGCACGCCAGAACTAGAATTAACCCTACCGACAATTAACACGATTATTCTGGTGTCCAGTAGTTTTGTTATGCACATAGGACAAAAGGCGATTAAACAAAACAATAATGCCGGTTTACAATTGTGGTTCGGCATTACTGCCCTGATGGGAATTATCTTCCTTTGTGGTCAAGGATACGAATATTATCACGCTGAATTCGGTCTGACAACTAATGTTTTCACCAGCGCTTTTTATGCCTTAACTGGATTCCACGGTCTCCACGTTACTTTTGGTTTAGTGCTGATTCTATCTGTCCTCTGGCGTTCTCGTCAAAAAGACCACTATTCTAGTCAATCTCACTTTGGTGTCGAAGCGGCAGAATTATACTGGCATTTCGTCGATGTGGTCTGGATTATCCTGTTTTTACTGGTGTATATCTTGAGATAATTTTTGTTATTTACTAGGAGAAAAGGGCGATCAAGCGATCGCCCTTTTTTGTATATTTCAATTTACAGCAGTTATCCTATAGGTTATACTTCATCTTTAAGAGAAATGCTTTAACTGATAACCGATAACCGATAATTAACGACGACCGAATAAACTCCAACCTTTGCCACCACTAACGGCCGGTTCAGCTTTTTCAGCGACGGGAGCAACTTCTGCGGGGGTTTCCTCACCGGAAAGATTAGAAAGATCGTAGTTTTCTACTAGGAAAAGAGACGCTTTTTCGATAGTAGAATGATCCCAGAAAAGGGTAGAAGGTAACTCTTGACCGACCCAATCTTCTAGATCACCCACCATCGTTACCGCATCGATCGAATCTAAACCATAACGGGTTAAAGGTTCAGTCACATTAATCGTTTTTGCATCCAAAGATAACTGATCGGCTAACTGTTTAACTAACCAATTTTGTACGAGATTATTAAGATTGGAGTTGGAGTTCATGGGTTTTTTCCTCGGTAGTTTGTGAATGGGCTAATTGAAAAGGTGCGATCGAAAAATGTTGATTTTCTCGATATAATTTCAGCAATTCTTGGGCAACATTTTCTACATACACCTCAGATAGAGTGTAAGGCAGCGGCCGGAGAGTTCGCAGTAATCGGTGTAAACTCAACACCAACCATTCCCCCCGGGCAAAAAATTCACCCAAGATGGAACGATTATAAAGCCAAGTGTGTAAACAAGCAGAAGCGGCGTGTAAAGTACAGTATTTCTTGGCAATCTCGAACAATTCGGGTGATTGGTCGTGACCATACTCGAATTTCGATTGACTAATCTGTTCATCGTGAGCATTTAGTTCCTCTAAAACTAAATTACCCAACATCAACAGATTTTCTAATATCTCTGCGTCCACCTCCTGAGAATCTTTCAATCCCTCTAGCATATCAAGGGCAATCTCTAAACCCTGTAGGGAATCATCCATTCCCCGGCCAAATAATTCTAAATTATTGGGTTCAAAGGGAGGAACCGACTTTTCTAGGCTAAAAATCGCCTCTAAACGGGTTTTTAACGCCGACATGGTGCGCGAGTTGCGTTTAGCCCGATATTTAGTTAAAGGACGCAATTGTAGGATTAAAGCATGGAGATTGACGATCGAACTGCCGTCAAACATACTGATAATCGAATTATCCCGCAGTAGCTTCTGGAAGATGCCGAATTCGTGTTCTTCTCGCATATAAAAACGCGATCCCAAGACCACATAAACACTATTAACCATCTCCTCCAGACGGACGGTGACAAAATATTTTACCACCGAAGCCCAGACGCTAAACTGTTCGGGGATAATATGAAAACCTCTCGCGGCCGGAATCGTCTCGCAATCGCAAATAAGGATGTCAAGGAAAGCATCCACGAGAGTGCGCCGGGGTTGGGGCAAATCCATCACAGTTTTCTGATAAATTACCCGATTAACGGCAAAACTGAGGGTAGTTCTCAAAGCGGTATCGGCTGCCCCGTGGGAAAAAGCAGCGCACAACATTCGGGTAATCTGGAAACCTTTCAGGGCTAATTCTAAACCGTCTCCCTCCTCGCGTAAACGCATGGAATCGGGGACGAAACAATCCTTAAAACCAATGCCACTCATATCCGAGGCGCGCACGCCATGGGTGTATATTTTCGGCAAATTATAGTATTTTTCGGGGTCTAATTGCCGTTTATCTACCATAAATAGGGTTAAACACTTTGGCCCGCCGTTAGCATCGGTTTTCGCCAAAATAAAGGAAATTCCAGAGATAGTCGCCCGGTTAATCGGCCATTTCTCACCATTGAGAATATAACCTCCTTCCACCTTCGTCGCAGTCAGATCACCATTGATCAGATCGCTGCCGTGTTCCTTTTCCGAGTAACCCAGACACATCGCCCCATAGTCATCCATGATAAAACGGGCGAGCTTCTGTTTCTGTTCTGGGGTTCCCGCCATCCAGTTTAAAAACGACCAGAATAGGGTAGTAAAAGCGATGCCGATAGTTTGATCCCGTCGAGACAGTACCCGCACAAAAGCGACAAATTCCTCAAAAGAGGTGAATTCACCGCCGCAATCCGTGGGAATGTAGTAGTGTTGGAGTTTCCAGTCGTATAACCAGCGAATTTCCTCGTGGGGAAATTCTTCGCTCTCGTCAATTTCGATCACCCGCTTGTAGGATAGAGGGTTATCGGGATTGAGAGGATCGCCTAAGTCTTTTTCCAGTGCTTCAGCAGTCCAGTATTGCTTAAGCTTTTTCATAGTGCCTCTAGGACAGATACAATGTGCTTTTCGTCAATGCCTTCGGTTAGAAGGCCCGACCATTCACAAAAATTAATGACCATTCTAGACGTTTGGCTGTACGATAGCAACAATTACCTGTGCCGATTTCTGAAAGCCTTGGAAATCAAGACTAAAAATACAGTTGCACAGGGTGTAAATTATGTAATTGTTAAGGAGGGTTAAATTTATGGCCATAATTACAGGAACTAATGCCAACGACATACTGTTTGGTACCTCTGGCGACGACACCCTCGATGGTCTCTTGGGTGCCGACACTATGGATGGTGGTGATGGCAACGACACCTACTTCGTGGACAATGTGGGCGATATCGTCAAGGAATTCTACGACGATGCCCTGGGTGGGACGGCTGATACGGTATTTGCCTCAGTCACTTATTCTCTAGCACCGGGGACATTTTATAACCAAGGATATGGGATTGAGAACTTGACCCTGACGGGGTTTGGCAATATCAACGCTACTGGCAATGGTAAAAACAACATCCTCAAGGGCAACAGCGGCAGCAATGTCCTCAATGGTGGTGTGGGTGCCGACACTATGGATGGTGGTGATGGCAACGACACCTACTTCGTGGACAATGTGGGCGATATCGTCAAGGAGGTCTTCGATGATTCCCTGGGTGGGACAGCTGATACGGTATCTGCCTCAGTCACTTATTCTCTAGCACCGGGGACACCGGGTAACCAAGGATATGGGATTGAGAACTTGACCCTGACGGGGAGTAGCAATATCAACGCTACTGGCAATAGCAAAAACAACATCCTCACGGGCAACGCCTCGGCCAACACGTTCTTCGGCACCGCTGGCAACGACACGATTAATGGTGGTGCTGGCGTCGATACGGCCAACTACAGCGCTCTGAGCAATGTCGTCACTTTGGGTGCCTTCGGGGTGTTAAACAAGGGAGCGCTGGGTACCGACACCTTGATTGCCGTGGAATCCATTGTGGGCAGCAGCCTGCTGGGCGACACGGTGGATCACAGCGGCGCCAGCGTGGCTCCCGCCACGGGAACGGTGACCAACCTCACCACCGGCGTGGTGACGGTGAACGGCACGGCTGCGCCGCTGCCCTTGACCTTCACGGTGAGCCAGTTTGAAAACGTCATCGGCAGCGGCTTTGCCGACACGATCACGGGCAACAGCACCAACAATTCCCTCAATGGCGGAGCGGGGAATGACACCCTCGATGGCGGTGCTGGCAATGATACCCTGATTGGCGGCGCTGGCAATGATACCCTGACTGGTGGTGCTGGCAATGACACCCTGACTGGTGGTGCTGGTGCCGATAAGTTCCGCTTCAATTTCCTCTCCGAGAAAGTTGATACTATCCAAGACTTTTTATGGCCAGAAGGAGACAA
Organism: Microcystis sp. LE19-8.1F; assembly: GCF_027531715.1. NCBI lineage: Bacteria > Bacillati > Cyanobacteriota > Cyanophyceae > Chroococcales > Microcystaceae > Microcystis > Microcystis sp. LE19-8.1F. The sequence continues at coordinate 12,110 of NZ_JAPZSO010000043.1, forward strand.
AATTGAAGTTAGCAAATCGGGTTTTGGAGCCACTTCTCTGAGTCAGATCAGTTACAACGCAGGGACTGGATCACTTTCATTTTTAGGGACCGAGTTTGCCAAGATAGCAAACCTTCCAGCTGGTTTTGCGGTTTCTCTTGACGTAGTTCTTATTTAGTGAACCTAGAAACGCTATATATCAAAATTGAGTCATGGATGGAGCCGAAACTTCCTCGCATGACTCAATTTCTTTTTCAACCAGATTTTGGAATACCAGCTATTAGTTGTTAAGCAACTGAAGTAAGGTTGGCAATGCCCACCTTATTGTTGTATGGATGTAAGTTGGACCGCAAGCTCCACTTTTTAACTAGGGAACCAATCTTCATCAAGAATTTTCTCAATTGTCCACGGACAGTCAACTGGTAAAGTTAATCCACTTTTGCGGCTCGCTTTTCCCAGAGCTTTTTGATAACAATAACCAAACCGTTCTAAGGCATGATTGTAGATTACCTTAGAGCGAAACAGCAAGCTCAATTCCAATCTGAAATTATCTATCTCGTCTGTCCAGTGGGGTAGGTAGTAAGGATGCTTCCAGTAGGCGTAAAGTAGCAGGTGACTGAGGAGTTGAATAAGAAAGCTTTCTGCTTTGTATTTGCGTTCATCAACCATTTCCTCTAATTCCTCGGCTAAAGTTTGCCAATCTAAAGTATTGCGTTCAGGCGATCGCAGTTTTTCTGCCTGGTCTTGCAGCCAAGCTACATAGTCTTTTTCATATAGGGTTTCAGCCATTAATTTTACCTCTATACTAATCTTGTTTATTATATCAAAATATACATATCATTGTATAGCTCAGGCACCAAGAAAATGCTGGTTATTGAAATATTACATCCCATCATTCAGTCAATAGACCTCTGGTAAAAATCAAAAATTGTTGTTAGGGTTAGTGCGATGCCGAAGGCACTGCGTAGCAGTACGCCATCGCTGTAGGGTGCGTTCCCTAATGTGGCTCCTAGCTGCTGCACCGATAGTGATTAGACCGCACAGTGCGGTATTGGGTTTTATTGAGGGGGTGTGAGACCGATGGGGGTGGGATATTAGGACAGAGGGGGTGGCTCGACCGCAGAGAGCGCTATAATTAATATTTAGATGCCCCCATGGCCAACTTGAAGTGAGAGTATATGTTTAAAGAAACTACTTATTTGCATAAGTTCAGTTATTTTCTTGGATTGGTTCGAGAGATTGGTGGCTGGGATTTCCTATACCGCTATGTAGTACGAGCATTTTATAAGATAACCAAGCTCAACCAGAAAATGGTTCTATTTAATAATGTAGAAATGACTCTGCCCTATGATAGTCGATTCGGAACGGAAATTTTCCTCAAGGGAAGCAAGTTAGATTGGGGATCTGAAATTATCCTTCATCGGTTCTTAGATATTAATAAAGACTTTATTGATGTTGGGGCTAATATTGGTTATTACAGTTTACTGGCTGCTCCTTTATCCAATCAGGTTTATGCCTTTGAACCCGATCCGAGAATGGTTGAACACTTAAAGAGAAATCTTTCCCAGTTTCAAAATTGTCATGTTCTAGAAGAAGCACTTTTTTCCGAGCCTGGCACTATGGATCTTAATTTGAACTCAATGCCTGAACTAAATTCGCTGGTCAGGTATAGTCCCCAAGAGAAGAAGGTGACAGTCAAGGTAAATACTTTAGACAAATTAATGTCTGATTATCCGTTACTAAGTGTTTCCTGTATCAAAACAGATGCTGAGGGAGCAGACTTCGATATACTAATGGGTGGCAAAAATCTTCTGATTCGAGATCAACCTTTGGTCTTGTCCGAAATTTATCCAACAAAGAAGCTCCTTGAATTTATTAAATCCATTGAATTTACCTGTTTTGCTTTCGTCAAATCTAAGGATGAGAATGGAGATAATTGCCTACCAAAATTCATCAAGATTGAAACAAAACCGACAAACTTTCGTATTAAAATGATTTTCTTAGTTCCTAATAGGCTCTTGTCAAGGTTTGAAGATCTGAAAGATGTCTAGGGGGCATCTCAGTGAAAGCAAAAATACTGAGTGTGGAAAGCTGACAATAGCTAAAATCCTTATCTGTAGGGATTTACTGTAATGATTTGGTAGTATTGGTGAGCCGTGTTGCTTATGTGGTATGAATTGCGTAAAATATTTATTAATAAAAATAATTGGAACCCAATCAGTCCTTAAACCTCTAGCTTGATCATGACTTTTTCGATAAATATCTTGATTCTGGCTTGTGTCTGGCTTACTCAAATATCAGCCTAGCACAGAACAAAATCACCCCCTCGCCTGTATTTACTTGTCTGGCGTTGTGGTTCTCACCATACTATCAAGAATGGTTCTATTCATAATGGGAAACCCAAAGGTCAATGTCAAGAATTTGGTCAACCGTTTGTGATCAATCCCACTAATAAAACTGGTTCTTCCGATACCAAACAATTAATTGATCAACTCTTGCTCGGTTGGTCATGGTTAGAAAATTACGTCAACGTCGAGCGAAGTCGAGACGTTGACCCGTTCGGACCTCGGCGTGAGCTTTTGTCGAACGCTGAGCTCACGGCCGAAGCCTGAGCGAAGTGGCCTCTGAGCTATGTCGAAGAGCCGAAGGGTTAACAATAAATTGGCGGCTGTCCCGCATCAAGTAAAAGTTGGCTGAAAAATCAAAAGGCCAATTAATTATAGAGTGTGGTGAAATGTGGTCTTTGGTTTTTTCTAAGACGATAAAGCTGTATATTTGGCTGGCAATTGATAGAAGAACAAGGGGAAAGTATTGGCTTCTATTAATGCCCAATTAGCAAAGGTTTGAACTGTCACCACTACAATAAAATCACTACCCATTCTCGACCCCTAATAACTGAAAACTCACAACCACTGATCACTGCTCACTGAAGTTACCGACGCGGAACGAGATTAATCCGGCCCTCGTCCATTTCGTCCATGAGTAACTCTAGGGCCTCGTAATCCACATCAGAAACGTAGCCAAGACGACCGAGGAGTTCATTAATTCCGTTTTCGATTTCTGGCGTGATTTGACGATAATATAGGGCTTTTTCCACTAATTGGCGGATAGTCGGCTGGGTATCCACAATTTTCTTACTCTAGTTCAATAAATCTAATTTCCGTATCCTGCTTTACTTTTTTCAGCAAAAATACCTATAAAATGCTAAGTTATCATCAGTCATTCTGGATTAGAGCTTAAACCTAACTACTTTACCTGGATGTTTACCCTAGTGTGTCTTGATCACTGTTTCTCCTTATTGCCTATACTAAAGGCTAACCTAAAAGTGGTTCCTTCCTACAGGGGAAAGATTAAAAAAAGATTAATCTTTTCAGGAGAGAGAAAATTGATCAAGACCAAGGTTGCAAAATCAGAAAGTTAGGACATAATAGCGGTATCTGATTTCCAGTTAAAAGGTTCATTTATGAATTTCAAAGCCCAGCCATGAAAAGTCCTGTAAAAGTCGCAGAAATTGCTCTATTTGAGCCAAACGGCTATATTACCGCCGCTAACGTCCTAGAATTTCAAGAGCAGCTCGCCAATCTGGTTAACCGGAGCAGCTCTATCACTTTTCTCGTGGATATGAGCAGGGTGGAATTCCTCGACAGTGCCGGATTAATGGCTTTAGTTGCCGCCTTTCGTCTGGCTCAAAGTCAAGAAAAATCCTTCAATATTTGTTCTATTCCACCTTCAGTCAAGATTATCTTTGAATTAACCCAACTCGATCGGGTTCTCTCGATTTTCCCTAGCCGTGCTGACTTTGATGCTGTTATCACTCTCGCCCAAGCGGCGTAAGCCGACAAAATAGCGTTTCTCGCCGTAATTTCTCGGCTACAATCTCAATTCTACCCGTAAATCACCTCTTGACCGGGCAGATTCCCATTTGTACAACCGACTCCTCAGGACAACAATTTTTCTCAAGGAGAGCCACTATACTATTGAGATGGCTCTCCTCCTTTTTGGATATTATTTCTAGGGACAAACTACTGTACACTTGTTCGGAGCAGATCACAAAAGACTGTCTGTTAAGAAATTCCATGACTTTAGTGATGATAGGGGGGAAGGGCGGCAAGATGGTAGATAGGCAATGAGTAGTAATTTCCTAGAATCCATGACAGTCAAAAATCTCCAGTATGCTTATTTTCCCGGTTGTGTCGCCCAAGGTGCCTGTCGGGAACTATATTTATCCACGGCAGCCCTGACGGAAGCTTTGGGGATTAATTTAGTCGAACTCAAAAAAGCTGCCTGTTGTGGTTCGGGAACTTATAAGGAAGATTCGCAGCTGTTGGAAGATGCCGTCAATGCGCGCAATATTGCCCTAGCGGAAGCCCTCAATTTACCCCTGTTGACTCACTGTAGCACCTGTCAAGGGGTGATCGGTCATGTGGATGAGCGCTTGAAGGAAGCAAAGCATAATAATCCCAATTATGTTGAGGAAGTTAATAATTATTTACAGAAAGAACATTGTTCCCCCTATCAAGGTACGACGACGGTTAAGCACCTACTCTGGGCAATTGTCGGCGATTATGGCTTAGATAATTTGGCGGACAAGGTGGTTCGTCCCTTATCAGGCTTAAATTGTGCCGGTTTTTATGGTTGTTATCTCTTGCGGGTCCAGGATACTCTCCCCTACGATAATCCTTTTCAGCCGGAATCTCTAGAAAATGTCTTTCGGGTGGTGGGGGCGAATCCGATTTATTATCAAGGACGCACTCAATGCTGTGGTTGGCCCCTGTCCAGTTATGCCACCACCCAATCGTTCCAAATGGCAGGAAAACACATTTTAGAGGCGATGGCAGCGGGGGCCGATTGTTTAGTCACCCCTTGTCCTTTATGCCATCTTAATCTTGATTCCCGACAACCGGAAGTGGCAAAAGTGATCGGTCGAAGTTTAGGTTTACCCGTGTTACATTTTTCCCAATTAGTCGCCTTAGCGCTGGGAGTCAGTCCCGATCGTTTAGGATTAGATCGACACATCGTTTCGACCAAATCTCTGTTAAAGAAATTGGGTTTTTAGGGTTAAATTGGACTTAATCGGCAGTTATAGAGTTAAAAAGCTAGAATTTGCCGTTTTTAGCCCTGATATTCTCAATTTAGTTATTCTTTTTCTGTTAGACTGGCAGGGATCGCTGTTAAAAAGTCAGTAAAAATGTCTATCTGAATCAGAGGAGATGTCAGGGCTAATTAATCAAAAAAAAGCTCAATAATTAGGGTTTAGTTAAGAATATCGGCAGTTAAAAGAAAATATTCAAACTTCAACCAAGATAGTAGTTAAAACTAAAATAGTTGTTAAGAAAATAGTCAAACTATCTAGTTATAGTACAATTTTTAAGGACTCAATCAGGAGTGTTAGCAATGGATTGGTTAAAAAGAATTTTTGGCTTAGATAAACCGGCCGATGCCGCTAGTGCGATCGCAGGGGAAGCCGCTGCTTCGGGTATTCCCCCCGAAAGAGTCGGATTAGATGGAAAATACGACGAAAGCGGCCTAGCTAAACGAGTAGTTTTAGCTTTTGACGAGACACCGGATTTAGCCGATGAGGACAAATTGTGGGTCGCTCAAACTGGTAGTAAAGTTGTACTAAAAGGCGGGGTTTCCAATCAGGCGACTTTAAATAAAATGGTGGCCATTGCCAGTAAAGTCCATGGGGCAACCAGTGTCGATACCAGTCAAGTAACTATTGGGTGAAGTCGAACGGCTATATTCCCCGTGCAAATTAACCACTAAAACCCTATGGGTGAGTAAAACCCAGAGGGTTTTTGCTAGGGTAGATAACCCCAAGACTGGCAATCGCCCCCAGCCGGCTGCGGTAAAATGGGAGAGATAGATACAACTCAGGAGAAAAGACCCCAGTGCCGTACAACCCCGCAGAAATCGAACAGAAATGGCAGAAGATTTGGCAGCAAATGGGATTGGACAAAACCCCAGAAAACGCCGATAAACCGAAATTTTACGCCCTCTCCATGTTCCCCTATCCATCGGGCAACCTGCACATGGGTCACGTTCGCAACTATACTATCACCGATGTGATTGCCCGTCTGAAAAGAATGCAGGGTTATCGCGTGCTGCATCCCATGGGGTGGGATGCTTTCGGATTACCGGCAGAAAATGCCGCCATTGAAAGGGGAGTTCCTCCGGCAAAATGGACAGACCAAAATATTGCCCAGATGAAACGGCAATTACAACAGTTAGGATTATCTATCGATTGGGAAAGAGAAGTTGCCACCTGTTCCCCGGAATATTATCGTTGGACCCAATGGCTATTTTTACAGTTTTTTGAATCGGGATTGGCCTACCAAAAAGAAGCGGCAGTGAATTGGGATCCTATCGATCAAACTGTCTTGGCCAATGAACAGGTAGATAGTGAAGGAAAATCTTGGCGATCGGGTGCTAAAGTAGAAAGAAAATTACTCCGGCAATGGTTCCTAAAAATCACCGATTATGCCGAACAATTACTCACTGATTTAGATAAACTTACCGGTTGGCCAGAACGGGTTAAAACCATGCAGGCCAACTGGATTGGTAAATCAGTAGGTGCTTATTTAGAATTTCCTCTTGTTAACTCCACAGAAAAAATTGCCGTTTTTACCACTCGTCCCGATACGGTTTATGGAGTGACTTATGTGGTACTTGCTCCCGAACATCCCTTAACTTTACAAGTTACCACTCCCGAACAAAAATCGGCCGTAGAAACTTTTATTCAAGAGATAGCCAGCGAAAGCGAATTAGAAAGAACTGCCGAAGATAAACCCAAACGCGGTATTAAAACCGGAGGACTGGCAATTAATCCTTTTACTGGTGAAGAAATTCCGATTTTAATTGCTGATTATGTCCTCTACGAATACGGGACGGGGGCAGTGATGGGAGTCCCGGCTCACGACAGTCGCGATTTTAAATTCGCTCGGGAAAATAACCTGCCAATTAAGATAGTTATTACTCCAGAAAGTGGCGAAATCGAGTTAAAAGATGCCTATACAGAAGCGGGAATTATGATTAATTCCGCTCAATTTAATGGGCTGCATTCTACAGCAGGAAAAACCGCTATTATTGATTATGCCACTGCCCAAGGTTACGGCAAAGCTAGAATACAATATCGTCTCCGGGATTGGTTAATTTCCCGTCAAAGATATTGGGGTTGTCCGATTCCAGTTATCCACTGTCCTAACTGTGGAACCGTACCAGTACCTATCGATAATTTACCCGTTACTTTACCGGAAAATGTCGAATTTAGCGGTCGAGGTGCTTCCCCTTTAGCTAAGTTAGAAGACTGGGTAAATGTGGATTGTCCTCGCTGTGGCACTCCCGCAAAACGGGAAACGGACACCATGGATACTTTCATCGATTCTAGTTGGTATTTCCTCCGTTATACCGATGCTAAAAATGAAGATATACCCTTTCAATTTGAGAAGGTTAATGATTGGATGCCCGTGGATCAATACGTCGGAGGAATCGAACACGCTATCCTACATTTACTCTATTCTCGTTTCTTTACCAAAGTTTTAAGAGACCGAGGTTTAGTTAATGTCGATGAACCTTTTAACCGTCTGTTAACCCAGGGAATGGTACAGGGATTAACCTACAAAAATCCCGAAACTGGCAAATATGTCCCCGCGGAAAATGTTATCTATAAAGAGGATAAATATTGCGATAAAGACACGGGAGAAGTTCTATCTTTCTTCTTTGAAAAAATGTCTAAGTCGAAATATAACGGCGTTGATCCTCTGAAAGTTCTCGAAAAATACGGGGCCGATACTGCCCGAATGTTTATACTTTTTACCGCACCCCCAGAAAAAGATTTACAGTGGGATGATGCGGGGGTAGAAGGACAATTTCGCTTTCTTAATCGGGTGTGGCGTTTAGTCAGCGAATATATTGAAAATAAACCCAAGCAAGTCAAAAAAATAGAGACTTTCTCGAAAACTGACAAGGATTTAAGACGGGCAATTCACACCGCTATTAAAGAAATCTCCGAGGATTTAGAAGGAGATTATCAATTTAATACCGCCATTTCCGAATTGATGAAACTCAGTAATGCTTTAGGGGATAATAAGTGTTTTGCATCCCCCATTTATCGGGAAGGAATCGAAACCCTATTAATCTTACTTTCCCTTTTTGCTCCCCATCTTAGCGAAGAATTATGGCAAGCTTTAGGTCATAGCCAATCAATTCACCTGCAACCCTGGCCAAAAGTTGATCCTACTGCCCTTATTGTGGACGAGATTACCCTTGTCATCCAAATTTTGGGAAAAACCAGAGGCACGATACAAGTTCCCGCTAGTGCCGATAAAAGCACCCTAGAAACCCTCGCCCTGGAATCGGAAATCGCCCAACGTTATTTAGAGGGTAAGGAAATCAAAAAAGTGATTGTTGTCCCGGGCAAATTAGTTAACTTTGTCGTGGTTTAAATGACAGCAATTATCACAATGGTAGGGAATTAAGAACCTTTTCAGTTATCAGTAACCAGTTAGATTAACACTTTCTATTAAAAACTATCGATAGATGGGCAAAATAGAAACTATACAATTAGCATTGTCTGTAAATAAGAATAACCTATGGATATTGAATCAACTAAAGTTACTCCCGAAGAAATTGCCCAGTTTCGCGCTGAATTGGCAGATAATCTAAGTGCGATCGCTGCTTTGGATGCGATTGAAGAATGCGAAGGTTATCTTGAGGATGCTGTACCCGCAGGTTTTTGCATTTGACAAGATCAGTGATCGCATTATAATGGAGAAAATTAGTTTTAGTTTTAACAATAGCACTATGGACAATACAACTCAGTTAACACTGGAAGAAATTCAACACTATCGGCAGCAATTTAAGGATTATCCTGAAGCTTTGGATGCTTTAAATTTGATTGCAGAATGTGATGGAAATTTAGACGATGCGTTAATCTTAATTTATATGGAAGAAACTGGAGCAGAACCAGATAGGGGATTAGATTTAGATCAATTAGCAGAAAGATGTCGTCCAGTAGTTTGCGCTGATTTAGCTAGAACAATTTTAGATATTCTTAATATTTTAACAGGTTTATTTGGTACAATTGGGGTTGCTTTAGCTGTATTACTTTATATTTTAAACAAATATGGATTAGAGGATTATTGTCAAAATAATGCTTAAAATTTAATCTTAATTTTGTATATATCTAAACTCCTGATGCAAGAAATGCTGCCCAATAATAAGGGTTAGCGAAAGGATATTTACCCCGTTGACCAGTTAACTCAATTTGTTTCTCAATAATCTTTTTTTTGTTAGGAGTTAGTTCAATTAAAACCTGATCAATTTCTGGTTTATATTTGACTAATAGCCTATCAAATTCTTCAATGGTCAAATTCTGTAACCAATTTTGCGCTATTTTCAAAGCAACTGGTACAGAAACTTGCTGATTCTCATCAAATAAAATCTCATATAATTTAATCATCAAGAAGGAGGTTGACAGGTCATTAACTGTCCATAAACTACTGACAACGCTGGGACTTCCCGCAAACAGAAAACCACTGGGTAAACCGATATATTCATCACTGATAGAGTTTATATCAATCATGCCAGTTTCGCAGGCAGAAAGGGTGACAAGGCGACATTTATTCAAGCGCAGTTCAAAGATTTCGCCTAATGTTAAGGATTCTTTATTGGCTAAGAATAAGGCGGATTCAAGGGGATTAGCTGGGTTAAAGCCTCCATGACAGGAGAAGTGATAACAGTGGTTATCTGAGGATTTGAGATGGGGAAGAACAGCGTTTTTGGTGGCGTTATCTTGGGCGATAACTTGAGGTTCAGTAAAGAAAGTTGAGAGGATATTAACTTCTAAGTCAGTGTAAGATAAGTCTTTAGTGGGGTTTTGAATAGCGAACAGTTTATTAAAGTCGGAATGGTGAAAACTTTGAGTAATTTTTTGCAAGATTTGACAACTAGGGGCATATTGTACGCCCTTGGGAAATAAATCTTGTAATTCTGATCCCCCCGTTGCCGACTCCCCCCTTTTTAAGGGGGGTTGGGGGGGATCAACAGGTAAGGCGTGTAAGGGTAAAATATGTAGAAACCAATGGGGAATAATAATTAAGCGTTGACAAGTATCGGGAATGAGGGCAAGAATATCATTAATATGCAGAATATCAGCAAAAGTCTGTAAGAGGTTAGATAGTTGATTTTTCCATTCTTGTTTACCATTTTTGGAGTAGTAAAGCTCTCGATAATTATTGAATGTATCCAAGAATTGATTTTTATCATTTTCGGAAGATTGCCAAACTTTAACCTCTCCATCAGCAGACACGACAAAAGCGAGTATTTTCTCCCCTGTAATGTACCATTGCAGCAGACAAGTTTCAGCATCAGTTAAAGCCTGAATCTCTGTAAATGGGATCGGCTCAACTTTTTGAGTGAGGCTAAAGAGAGTATCTTTAATTTCTCTTGCAATAAAATTATCTAAGTCTTGTTGATATTCCTTCAGATAACTGTGATCTTGAACGTAGGGAGTTAAGTTATCACTACGCATTAAATTCTGGTTAATGCTTTGATGTTGTAAGCGGATTTGCTCGTTAACAACTCGTTGTTTTAATTCATTTAATTGGGCGATAATTTCTTGACTAACGCCTTGGGGGTGTAGATTTTTCTGGGTGATTAATTCCACCAGATTACGCCCTTTACTGCGTTCGATATATTCTAATGCCTTCTCAGGTTGATTGAGGTTAAGATGGGCTTGCACAATACCATGAAAAACACCAATGGCATTGGATAAAACCTCTTGACGATCTTGGGGATTTAATGCTTCTAAGCGGGCATTCTCTACCGCTTCAATGGCAGTATTATAGGCTTCTGTTGCTTGTTGCCATTGTTTTTGATCATAATGTAGGATGCCTAAATTTTGGGCGGTTTGTAAACAATTAAGGGGATCACTGTCTTTAGTATAGATTTGTAAGGCATTGTGATAAGACTTGATCGCTATTTCTAAATTGTCAGCTTTTTCTCCTCTGATTCTGTAACGGTAAGCAATAGCGAGATTATTCTGTGTCATTGCCCATTGTTGGCGAAAAGCGTCAAAAGTATAAACTTTCAAGGCTTCTTGGCAGTACGCGATCGCTATTTCTAAATTGTCAGCTTTCTCTCCTCTGATTCTCTTACTGTAAGCAATAGAGAGATTATTCTGTGTCATTGCCCATTGTTGAGGAAATGCGTCAAAAGTATAAACTTTCAAGGCTTCTTGGCAGTACGCGATCGCCCTTTCTAAATTACAGGCTTTATCCCCTCTGATTCTGTCACGGTAAGCAACAGCGAGATTATTCTGTGTCATTGCCCAATCTTGGCGAAAAGCGTCAAAAGTATAAACTTTCAAAGCTTCTTGGCAGTACGCGATCGCCCTTTCTAAATTACAGGCTTTATCCCCTCTGATTCTGTTACGGTAAGCTTCACCGAGATTACGCTGTGTCATTGCCCAATCTTCGGGAAATGCGTCAAAAGTCCTCACTTTCAATGCTTCCTGGTAAGCGGTGATCGCCTTTTCTAAATTGTCGGCTTTCTCCCTTCTGATTCTATTACTGTAAGCAGCAGCGAGATTATTCTGTGTATCTGCCCATTCTTGGGGAAATGCGTCAAAAGTCCTCACGTTCAAGGCTTCCTTGTAAGCATCGATCGCTTTTTCTAAATTGTCGGCTTTATCTCCTCTGATTCTGTTACGGTAAGCTTCACCGAGATTATTCTGTGTCATTGCCCATTCTTGGGGAAATGCGTCAAAAGTTAACACTTTTAAGGCTTTCTCGTAAGCGGTGATCGCTATTTCTAAATTGTCAGCTTTCTCTCCTCTGATTCTGGAATAGTAAGCAAGAGCGAGATTATACTGTGTCGTTGCCCAATCTTGGGGAAATGCCTCAAAAGTACTCACTTTCAAGGCTTTTGTGTAACAGGAAATCGCTTGTTCAAGATTCTCAGCTTTATCTCCTCTGATTCTGTCACTGTAAGCTGTGCCAAGATTAGTTTGTGTCCTTGCCCAAGCTTGGGGAAATGCGTCAAAAGTGAAGATAGTTAAGGCTATTTCATAACCCGTGATGGCAATTTCTTTGTGGGTGGTGATGTTACCGTGAGGAAACTGGGCAATTAAATTACTGAAATAAAAAATATCCGTAACAATAAAATTCGCTTGTTGTGGGGCAACTTGTATTAGTGTTTGTCTTGCCCACTCATCTAAAACTTCAATCAAATTTTCATCGAATTTATCCAGATTTTGCGCCCAAAAGGGATAAATAACTTGAGGGTTGGAATTTTCTGAGATTTTTTGTAATGTCTTCATCAAGAAATTGAAATAGTCTTGCGGGGTGTTGGCGGTTGCGGTGGTTTCATTCCCCGATAACCCCAATGCTGCTGCTAACTGTTGCGCCATATTCAGCAACCATTGCGCCTCATTTTCCCTTCCTGCTTCCCCGTATTGTTGCGCTACGGCTACCATTACCTGTACCAACCCCTCATCCAGCAATTCCTGATTTTCCTGTAAAATTCGGGGTTCATCGCCATCATTGCAGGATAATAGCTGATTAATCAGGTTTAGGTATGTTTGGGTGCGTTGTTCATTCATAGCGTGGCAGATGGGGAATTGATGGGTAGGGGCGAAGCATTCGGATATAAAATCTAGGATTTCAGCGATAAGTTATCGTCCGAATGCTTCGCCCGTACAGGGATTTAATGGGGAAATTATCAAAATTGTATCACAGGGATAATAGGCGAAGGTTATTAGTTTATTGCCCGGGGTAGGGGCGAAGCATTCGGATAAGAAATTTATGGTTTCAGCGATATGTTATTGCCCGAATGCTTCGCCCCTACAGGTTATTTCCCCCTACAGGTTATTTCCCCCTACATTGGTTTGAATTTATTAAGATTGTTCTCGTCTTGTTCCCAATTTCGCGGATTGTCAAGAATGTATTGCCGGATTTTTTGATAAGAATCTTCATTGCGAATGATATGTTCATAATAATTGCGCTGCCAAATTTTCAGGCGATCGCCACATAAACGATTAATTTTACGACTAGAAATTGATTTGAAATTCTGCACAATAGCCCCCAAAGATTCCGGCATTGTACCGTGAGTATATTGAGAATCGTATTCGGTCTTTTCCAGATCATAATTTTGTATTACTATAATTCCATGAATATGATTGGGCATGACAATAAAAGCATCTAGTTCAATAAATTTAAAATTTAGAGGTAGTCTATACCATACCGCTTCAATAGTATCACCAAGTAAATTCTGCTCCATATTTCCTTCAACAATTTCACCAAATAAATACTGCTTCTGATAAGAACAAATTGTTATATAATAAGCTCCATTAAGTCTATAATCATAGCCTTTCAAGCGAATAGATTGTCGATATTTTTTCAGTTCGTTCATGGCGTGGTAGATGGGGAATTGATGGGTAGGGGCGAAGCATTCGGATAAAAAATCTAGGATTTCAGCGATAGGTTATGCCCAAATGCTGCGCCCGTACAGGGATTTTCTGCAATTTGAGGAATAACTGTTGCAGAAGGCGGTTCAAAATTCATTGTCTTAATTATGATTGAGGAAAAGGGAGAATAATATAGCGAATAACTGTTCCTATTAAAGCTGTTCCCAAGATGCCGATTAACGTCCAAATCTGGGCTTTCTGAGAGCCTTTTAATTCTTTTGTATCTTCTTTTACCCCTTCAATATCTTTTTCTAAACTATCGACTTTTTCCTCTAATCTTGCCTGTACTATTTTAATATCCATAACATCTTTTTGTAGATTATCCAACTTCTGATTAATTGAACCTAAAATTTCTTTGAGATACTGTTCTATAGTAACTGACATCTGATGATTCTCCTAATAATGATAGTTATCAGTATTATTGTCTATCTTGTCTCAAGTGTTTGCCCAACCGAAGCGCCTCATTTTCCCTTGCTGCCTTCCCTCATTGTTGCCCTACCCCTACCATTATCTCAACTAATTTATGAGCCGATAATTCCTGATTAAGCCAATCCTTTCTCAGTCAACCATTGAGGATTATATAAACGAGATTGATAACGGGACCCACCATCACAAAGAACAGTAACGATGGTGTGGCCTGGCCCCATTTGTTTAGCTAAAGCCACGGCAGCAGCGACATTAATACCCACAGAACCCCCCATAAATAAACCATCTTTTTGTAATAGTTGATAAACAACTTTAATGGCAGTGGGATCATCAATTTGAATGGCATCATCTATGGGTGCGCCTTCCATATTAGCGGTAATACGACTATTACCAATCCCTTCAGTAATTGAACTACCTTCCAGGGTAATTGTCCCGGTTTTCACATAACTATATAAACCGCTACCCATCGGATCCGCCACCACACAACGCACCTGCGGATTTTGGTCTTTTAAAAACATCGCCACCCCCGCGTATGTTCCCCCGGTTCCCGTGGCAGCCACCCAAGCATCAATTTTACCGTCGGTTTGTTCCCAGATTTCCCGGCCGGTGGTTTCGTAGTGAGCGCGACGATTAGCCAGATTATCGAATTGATTAGCCCAGATAGCATTTTCCATCTCACTGGCCAATCTCCCCGATAATTTAACGTAATTATTGGCATCTCGGTAGGGAACGGCGGGAACAGTACGCACTTCCGCACCCAATGTTCTCAATAGGTCGATTTTCTCTTGGGATTGGGTATCGGGAATGATAATCAGGCATTTATAACCTTTAGCATTGCAGATATGGGCCAAACCGATGCCAGTATTGCCGGCGGTTCCTTCGACAACGGTTCCCCCCGGTTGGAGAGTACCGGCTTTTTCCGCTTCTTGGATAATATATAAAGCGGCGCGATCCTTGACCGAACCACCGGGGTTAAGAAATTCGGCCTTACCGAGAATCTCGCAGCCGGTTTCCTCGCTAAAACTATTGAGACGAATTAGGGGAGTATTACCCACCGCATCGACGAAACCATTTTTAATATCCATAATCTGTTATTTTTCGTGCTGTTCGTAGGCTGAGACGATTTTTTGTACTAAGGGATGACGCACCACATCGGCCCGCGATAGGTAGCAAAAAGCGATCCCTTCTACTGATTTTAGGATTTTTTGAGCGGCAATTAACCCCGATTCCTGTTGTTGCGGTAAATCGGTTTGGGTGACATCTCCAGTTACTACCATGCGCGAACCGAATCCCAAGCGAGTTAAGACCATTTTTAACTGTGCTGGGGTGGTATTTTGGGCCTCATCAACGATAACAAAAGCATTAGCTAGGGTTCGTCCCCGCATATAAGCTAAGGGAGCGATTTCGATTTTACCCCGTTCCATCAGGTCGGGAATTTTGGCCGCTTCGATAAATTCGTATAAAGCATCGTAGAGGGGACGCAAAAAAGGATCGACTTTTTGCTGTAAATCCCCCGGGAGAAAGCCTAATTTTTCCCCTGCTTCCACGGCCGGCCGGGTGAGGATAATCCGTTCTACTTTATCTTCTAATAGAGCTTGTACGGCTAAAACGGCGGCTAAAAAGGTTTTCCCCGTGCCAGCAGGTCCAATACAAAAGGTGATATCGTGACTTTGAATCGCTTGGATATATTGACGCTGACGGAAGGTTTTTGCCCGAATTAGCTCCCCGCGACGGGTACGAGCGAGAATATCCTGCTGTAGTTCTTTATACTCGCTAGAACGCCCCGTATCGAGGGCATGGATAGCGGTCATAATATCGGCTTCGGCGATTAACTTGGCCTCTTGCCATAAAATACTTAAGGAGCGCACAATCGCTGTGGCACGCTCCACGGGGGTTGGTTGCCCCGCAATCCGCAATTCCATGCCTCTGAGGACTAAATTCGCCCCAGTTTGCCTGGCTATCAATTTGAGGTTAGCTTCTTGATGACCCGCTAAAGCGATCGCACTTTCTGAACTGGGGAATTGAATCGTTTGCCAAGTTTCCGTCATGCTCGGGGCTAAATTATCCTTTGGCTAGTTCTACCACTTTAGCAAAAGCGACGGGATCGAGGACAGCTAATTGGGCTAACATTTTCCGATTGAGGAGGATATTAGCTTTCTTTAATTGTCCGGTCAGTTGGCTATAACTGATGCCCTGTTGACGAGCAGCGGCGTTAATGCGGGTAATCCAAAGACGACGAAAATCGCGTTTACGTTTGCGACGGTCTCTATAGGCATTCCGCAAGGCCTTCATTACCTGTTGGTTAGCTGTACGGAATAAGCGCGAGTGAGAACCGCGAAAACCTTTGGCTAATTTGAGAATTTTTTTGCGTCGCTTGCGGGCGACATTCCCCCGTTTTACTCTAGACATGATAATCCTTTAGACGATTTTTCTGGAAAATTTACAAATAGGGCAACATTAAGCGCACTTCCTTCTCGTCGCGCTCGTGTACCAGGGTAATCTGGGACAAACGACGGCGCTTGCGTTCGGCACTCTTATGATCGAGTAGATGATTTTTGAAGGCTTTGCGACGTTTGATTTTTTTGCCGCTTCCCGTGGCCTCAAATCGTTTGGCCGCCGCCTTTCGCGTTTTTAGCTTGGGCATAAACTCCGTTTTATTAAATCGACACAATCACTAATACTATCACAAATAGAGGACTTTGGGCAAGAAGTGGACCCAAGATTGCTGCTCTTATCCCCACTTTGGCCAGGTCTGTGCTTGGGAATTAAATCAATCGGGAATTTTCCCCTTCCTCTCGATCGAATCGCTAAGATCTAGATAAAGTCTCGCGTTAACACGCATCTGGAGAAGTTATGGCTAAAACCCTACTAGAACAATTACGGGAATTTACAGTGGTTGTTGCCGATACCGGCGATATCCAAGCGATCGAAGCTTTTACCCCCCAAGATACCACCACTAACCCCTCCCTGATTACGGCCGCGGCCCAAATGCCCCAATATCAGCCGATTGTCGATCAAACCCTGCAAGCGGCCAGAAAAGAATTGGGAAAGCAGGCCACCCCGGAAGATGTGGCCAAATTAGCTTTCGATCGCCTGGCCATCGGTTTTGGTCTACAAATCCTGCAAATCGTCCCCGGCCGCGTCTCGACCGAAGTAGATGCTCGTCTTTCCTACGATACCCAAGCTACCATCGACAAGGCCCGTTATCTCATTTCCCAGTATGAACAAGCGGGTATCTCTAGAGAAAGAGTCTTAATTAAAATTGCCTCGACTTGGGAAGGGATTAAAGCCGCAGAAGTCCTCGAAAAAGAGGGAATTCACTGTAATTTAACCCTATTATTCGGTTTTCATCAGGCGATCGCCTGTGCGGAGGCGGGAGTAACCTTAATTTCTCCCTTTGTCGGTCGCATTCTCGATTGGTATAAAAAAGAAACTGGTAAAGACTACGTTGGCGCTGAAGATCCTGGAGTCCAATCCGTTACCCAGATATATAACTACTATAAAAAGTTTGGTTATAAAACCGAAGTTATGGGGGCAAGTTTCCGCAATATCGGTGAAATTTGCGAGTTAGCCGGTTGTGATCTTTTAACCATTTCCCCGAAACTTCTCGAACAATTGCAAGGGACAGAAGCCGATTTACCCCGTAAGCTCGATCCAGACCAGGCCGCAACCCTTGATATTGTCAAAATTGACCTGGATCAAGCGACTTTTGAGAAAATGCACGCCGAAGATGCCATGGCTTCCGAAAAATTAACGGAAGGTATTCAAGGTTTTACCAAAGCTTTAGAATTATTAGAACAATTGCTGATTCAACGTTTAACCCAGTTGGAAGGTCAGTCAACCCTAGAACACGCCGCCGAAGATATTTTCCGAGTCTATGACCATGATGGCGATGGTTTCATCACCCGGGAAGAATGGGCGGGAACCGATGCGGTATTCGATGCGATCGATATTAACCATGATGGGAAAATTTCTCCCGATGAGATCGCTGTCGGTTTGGGTGCGGCTTTTCGTTTAGTGGAAGCTTAGAATTAGTCGTGAGTTGAACTAACCGGCATCAGTCCCCACCCGCACTCACCCACCAGTGGGGAAAGTGCAGGGAGTGGGGAGCTTTTTGTGGTGAACAGTAAACATTAACCAGTAATCAGTAATCAGTAATCAGTGAACAGAAAGCTCTGAACTTGCCACTCAATACTATTCACTGAAAACTAAAATCTGATCACTGGTAACTGATCACTGATCACTGATTAAGCTGTCTCTTGGGCAGCGGCTAATTCTGCCAGTTTTCCCTGTTGATCCTTGGCGATACAAGATTGGATCACCTCTTCGATGGCGCCGTCTAAAATGCGATCGAGGGAAAAATTCTGATTTAAGCGATGATCGGTGAGACGATTATCCTTATAGTTATAGGTGCGAATTTTTTCCGAACGGGAACCGGTTCCCACCTGAGAGCGCCGCATGGAACTAACCGCTTCCTGTTGTTCCTGTAACTTCATATCGTACAGTTTCGCCCGGAGAATCTGCATAGCTCGTTCCCGGTTTTGCAATTGCGAGCGCTCTTCGGTGCAGAAAACCCGGATTCCCGTGGGTTTATGGATTAAATCGACCGCAGTTTCCACTTTATTGACATTTTGACCGCCTGCCCCCCCAGATCTAGCCGTGGTTAACTCAATATCCTTGGGATCGATATGCACTTCCACATCGTCCACTTCCGGCATAATCGCCACGGTAGCGGTGGAAGTGTGGACGCGACCACTCGCTTCCGTCAGAGGAACCCGCTGCACCCGATGGACTCCCGCCTCAAATTTCAGCTTACTATAGACGTTATCGCCTTTAATCTCTAAAATTGCCTCTTTAAATCCTCCCATATCCGCCGGAGATTCACTCAAAAGGCTAACTTTCCAGTTTTGAGTTTCGGCATATTTTGAGTACAAGCGAACTAAATCCCCCGCCCAAATACTGGCCTCATCACCCCCGGTTCCAGCGCGAATTTCTAGCATGATATTCTTTTCATCGAGGGGATCCCGGGGCAGCAGCAGAATGGTTAATTGGTCTTCCAAAGAGGCGATTTTTGCCTCTAATTCTGCCACTTCTAGGGCTGCCATTTCGCGTAATTCGGGATCGCTGGCGGATTCTTTGAAGATTTGTTTCGCACCGATTAAATCCTCTTGACTTTTTTGCCAAATTTCGTAGGTGTTGACCGTTTCCTCTAGGGAAGCGCGGGATTTGGCCAGACGATGCAATTCACCCGGATTACTGGTGACATCGGGATCCGCTAGACGACGGGTTAATTCTTTGTAGGTCTGTTCTACAGATTGCAGTTTGTCTAGTAAATAACTTTCAGCCATAATCGATAATAAATAGGGTTAAACGGGGTTAATTTGAAGATAACCCGCAAATTCACTGGATTAGAAGCGTCTAACAGATAATAGAGACGCAATCCTTTTAATTGTCTTAATTTTCTTGGTTTGGGGTTCTTCGAGCCTGGAAAAATCCCGCCCAACTGCTGAGAGTCAGTCAGTTTTGCTAATACTTAGAAATATTTTTGGGCCAGCAAGCGGCAAGGGAAGACATTTTTTTTCTTAACCAGATTATTCCTATATCTGAAGCTATCATTTTTTGGCTGGTTTGAGCAAGTCATGTTAAATCCTGTTTAAAAGCAGGAAGTGGGGAGATGGGGAGATGGGGAGATGGGGAGCTTTTTTGCTGTGATCGGTAAACGGTAAAGAGTAATCAGCGAACTGAAAACTCAACTCTGATAACTGATAACTGATAACTGATAACTGATCACTGAATACTAAACCTGTCGGAAAGGGGTACAAAAAATGCTAGGATTGCCACAGCACAGAGAAAAGTGAAAGAAAGGAATATAGCTTTACATGGAAGAGTTTGACAAGTCAATATCCTTTGATGGCAGGGATATTCGACTAAAAATAGGGCTTTTAGCCCCCCAAGCTGGCGGTAGTGTTCTGATCCAATCGGGAGAAACGGCGGTTTTAGTGACAGCAACCACAGCCAAAGCCAGAGAAGGAGTAGATTTCCTGCCCTTAACCGTTGATTACGAAGAAAGATTATACGCCGCCGGGCGCATCCCGGGAGGATTTTTGCGTCGTGAAGGTCGTCCCCCGGAAAAAGCAATTCTGACCGGTCGTTTGATTGATCGCCCCCTGCGGCCCCTATTTCCCAGTTGGATGCGGGATGATATTCAGGTGGTCGCTACAACCCTCTCAATGGATGAGGAAGTCCCCCCGGATGTTTTGGCCGTTACCGGGGCTTCCGTGGCGGTTCTGTTGGCGGGGATTCCCTTCCAAGGACCGATGGCAGCGGTGCGCGTCGGTTTATTGGGAGATGAATTTATCATCAATCCCACCTACAAGGAAATCCATAACGGAGAATTGGATTTAGTGGTGGCCGGTAGTCCCGAAGGGGTGGTGATGATCGAAGCGGGAGCCAATCAGTTACCGGAACGGGATATTATTGAGGCGATCGATTTTGGTTATGAAGCAGTGCGAGACCTGATCACCGCTCAACGGGAATTGATCGATCAGTTGGGTATTCCCCTCGTCACCCGAGAAGCGCCGGTAGTAAACGAAACCGTGCAGAATTTCCTAAAAGAACAAGCTAAAGAGGAAATTAAACAGATTCTCTCTCAGTTTACCCTCAGCAAAACCGAACGGGATGAGAAATTAGAGGCGATCGAAAATCGGATCAAGGAAACTATAACCGCTCTCCCCGATGAAGATCCCTTAAAATCTCCAACGCTGGAAGAACCCAAGTTAATCGGTAATCTCTTTAAGGATCTGACCAAAAAACTGATGCGCGCCCAAATTATCGAGGATGGGGTGCGGGTTGATGGTCGCAAACTGGACGAAGTACGGCCGATTTCTTGCCGGGTAGGAGTTTTACCCCGTCGGGTTCACGGTAGCGGTTTGTTTAATCGCGGTTTAACCCAAGTGCTTTCGATCGCCACCCTTGGCACCCCCGGTGATGCTCAGGATTTGGGCGACGATCTCCATCCCGAAGATGAAAAACGCTATCTTCATCACTACAATTTCCCACCCTTTTCCGTCGGTGAAACCCGTCCGATGCGTTCTCCCGGCCGTCGAGAAATCGGTCACGGTGCTTTAGCGGAAAGGGCGATCGTACCTGTCCTACCCCCCCAGGAGGAATTTCCATATGTGCTGCGGGTGGTGTCGGAAGTCCTCTCTTCTAATGGTTCCACCTCCATGGGTTCCGTGTGCGGTTCTACCCTGGCGCTGATGGATGCCGGTGTTCCCCTGAAAAAACCCGTTAGCGGTGCGGCCATGGGTTTAATTAAAGAAGGGGAAGAAGTGCGGATTTTGACCGATATCCAGGGTATCGAGGATTTTCTGGGAGATATGGACTTTAAGGTGGCTGGCACCGATTCTGGCATCACCGCTCTCCAGATGGATATGAAAATCCCCGGTTTAACCATGGAAGTGGTGGCCAAGGCGATCGAACAAGCTTTACCGGCCCGCAAACATATCCTAGAGAAGATGTTAGCGACCCTAGAAAAACCGCGCACGGAATTATCTCCCCACGCACCCCGGTTATTGACGATCAAGATCGATCCGGATCTGATCGGGTTAGTAATCGGGCCGGGTGGTAAGACGGTTAAAGGGATTACTGAACAGACCGGCACAAAAATCGATATCGATGACGATGGGACTGTCACCATTTCCTCCACCGATGGGGAACAGGCCGAAAAAGCTAAACGACTGATCTACAATATGACCCGCAAACTCAATGAGGGTGAGGTTTATCTCGGTCGCGTGACTCGCATTATCCAAATCGGCGCTTTTGTGGAAGTTTTGCCGGGGAAAGAGGGAATGATCCATATTTCCCAATTGGCCGAGGGACGCGTCGGTAAGGTGGAGGATGAAGTGGCCGTGGGGGATGAGGTGTTAGTTAAGGTACGGGAGATCGATAGTAAAGGTCGTCTCAATCTTACCCGTCTCGGTATTCATCCCGATGAGGCTGCCGCTGCCCGTAAAGCTGCTACTGTAGTCTAGGTAAATTTTTTGTTCATGGTTAACCCTCGATCGCTCGATCGAGGGTTTTTGTTTGATCCCTAAAATCGCCTAAGTAGGGTTTGCTGAATAAATCTAAAAACCTGGCAGCATTGACTATAAACTTTCTAACACCTCTTTAGCGGCAGCCAAAGTCCGTTCGATATCGGCCTCTGTGTGAGCTAAGGAAGTAAAACCAGCTTCAAACTGGGAAGGAGCTAGATAAACGCCTCTTTCCAACATTCCTCTGTGAAAACGACCGAATTTAGCCACATCGGCCTTTTTGGCATCTTCATAGTTATGCACGGGGTTGCCAGTGAAAAACATCCCGAACATGGCACTAATATGACCTCCAGAAACGCTATGACCAGCATCTCTGGCCACTTTCAGCAGCCCTTCAGTTAAGGATTTGGTCACTTTATCGAGATATTCGTAGGTGCTGGGGCGCTGGAGTAACTCGAGGGTTTTAATTCCCGCCGTCATAGCCAAAGGGTTGCCGGATAAGGTTCCCGCTTGGTACATCGGGCCGGCTGGAGCCACCATCGCCATAATATCGGCCCGACCGCCGTAGGCCCCCACTGGCAGCCCACCGCCGATAACTTTGCCGAGGGTGGTTAAATCGGGGGTGATGCCGAATTTTTCCTGAGCGCCACCGTAGGCGATGCGGAATCCGGTCATTACCTCATCAAACATTAATAGGGCCCCGTACTCCTTGGTTAATTCCCGCAATCCTTCTAAAAAGCCAGCATCCGGCACGATAAAGCCGGCATTACCCACCACTGGCTCTAAAATCACCCCGGCGATCGAGTCGGGATTTTCGACAAAGAGGGCTTTTACCGCTTCCAGGTCATTGTAGGGGGCGGTTAAAGTGTTGTTAGTGGTGGTTTTGGGAACCCCCGGCGAGTCGGGCAAGCCCAGGGTGGCCACACCAGAGCCGGCTTTAACGAGGAACATATCGGCGTGACCGTGGTAACAGCCCTCGAATTTGATGATTTTATCCCGGCCGGTAAAAGCCCGCATTAAGCGCAGGACGGACATACAGGCTTCGGTGCCGGAATTGACAAAACGCACCATTTCAATGCTGGGAACGGCATCAATCACCATTTCAGCGAGAATATTTTCCTGGACACAGGGAGCGCCGAAACTGGTCCCTTTGTCTAGGGCCTCGTGTAGGGCGGCAATCACTTCGGGATGGGCATGACCACAGATAGCCGGCCCCCAAGTTCCCACATAGTCGATATATTCGTTACCGTCCACGTCGCGAATATAAGCCCCTTTGACGCTTTCAAAAACGATGGGTTGACCACCGACGGATTTAAAGGCGCGCACGGGGGAACTTACACCCCCCGGCATTAATTTTTGAGCGGCTGTAAAGATTTCTTTCGATTTTGTTGTTTGATGCGAAGATGTGCTAACCAATCCTGTCTCCTTGTCTACTTGAGTCTATCGGTTCCGGGAAAGGCCCGGAGCTTTGTTTTGTTAATTTCCTGCTGCTTGTTCCATTTTAAAGATCACCAGCCTACATTTTACGCAATTTTTTCGCCAAGAAAAGTGCTGGTTGGCTAAAGTCTCGCTCTTCTTGACTTATAGCCCCAGGGTTAACAGCTTATAGAATTGGCTGAGAAAGGGCGAAAATTTCACTGTTGACAATTTTTCCACAATCTTTTCAGAATTGCTCAAAACACCCTAGCAATGGGCGAAGTTATTGCTATTGATAGATTTTAGCCCGGAAAGAGCGATCAAAAAAAGCTCTGGTTTTCCACAGATTTTCCACAGGGGAATTCTTGCTATTATTTCTTAGCGTACAAAAAAACTATTCCTGCTATGAAATTTACCAGTAGTCAAAGCGAACTCAACAGCAATTTATCCCTAGTTAGTCGGGCCGTTGCCAGTCGTCCTACCCATCCGGTTTTGGGAAATGTTCTCTTTTGTGCCGATGAGGAAAAGGGCGAAATTAGCCTGACTGCTTTTGATTTGAGTTTAGGGATTCGCACCAGTTTTCGGGCCGAGGTGCTGGAAGGGGGCAAAATTACCCTGCCGGCAAAATTGCTGAACGATATTGTCTCTCGTTTGGGAGAGGGGGAAATCACCATCTCTGTGGAAGAAAACGAGAATGATGAGGAGCATAGTCTCGCTTTCCTGAAAACCGCCTCGGCACAGTTCCAAATTCGCGGTATGAAAGCCGATGAGTTCCCAGAATTGCCCACGGTGGCCGATGGGGAAATTGTTAATTTACCTATAGTTGCCTTGACAGAGGGACTAAAAGGTGCTTTGTTTGCCGCTAGTGGCGATGAAACTAAACAGGTGTTGACGGGGGTACATTTAACTAAAACCGTCGATTGTCTAGAATTTGCCGCTACAGACGGTCATCGTTTAGCGGTGGTACAAACTCCCCTAGAGGAGGTAGAAAGTGCCTCTGGTGGCTTTAATGTCACCATTCCGGCCCGGGCCCTGCGAGAATTGGAAAGAATGATGGCAACAAAACAAAATATCGAGACTATTACTCTGCATGTGGATGATTCTCAAGTCATCTTTGAAATGGGGGAACAGAGGTTAACCAGTCGTAAGTTAGAAGGGGCCTATCCCACTTATAATCAGTTAATTCCTAAATCCTTTGATCGCTCTTTAACTTTAGACCGCAAACAATTAATCCGTTGTTTGGAATTAGTGGCGGTTTTAGCTGACCAAAAGAATAATTTAGTCAAGTTTAGTCTCGATAGCGAAAATGACCGTTTATCCCTAGCGGTGGAATCTCCCGATTTAGGTAGCGCCAAAGAGTCCATGGCGGCGGAAATTCAGGGAGAAAGTGGCGATATTGCCTTTAATGTTAAATATTTGATGGACGGTTTGAAGGCTTTACCCAATAATGATATCCAAATGCGGTTAAATGCTAGTACCCAGCCGGTTATTTTTACTCCCTTGGGAGGTTTAAAGATGACCTATTTGGTAATGCCAGTACAAATTCGTCAGTAATTCTGACTTAATCGAGACCCTGGGATGTGTTTTTAACCTATCCCAAGGCCTTGATTGTGTTGACTCAATCTTATTTTCTAGCCAAAGGATTGGGTTTATTTTCTCTATTTTTGCGATATCCTTGAGAATATTCTTTGGCAAAATCAACTAGAATCGGACAACGAAATTGAGGAAGAAAATTTTAGATTTATCTCACTTCCGTCACAGCCCAGCTATGCAGCAATTGTTAGCATCGGACCACCAGAAGTTGGGCAATTAGCTGAACTTTATTATCCCTGTCAGGACAGCTTCTAGGGAATAAGTTACGGTTTCGTTAGACATTTTGGTAAACTTTCACTTTTGCTTATTTTATCTCTAAAGGACAACTTTTAGGGATTAGGGAAAAAGACGATTTTTCCCAGAATGCCTAGTATTCCTGTCACCAAAATTCCGACAATGCCAAGAAATCCATTAGTGGTAATATTCACCCTTGCATT